>NZ_JACHTP010000011.1:0-46394 GCF_020135855.1 Campylobacter sp. B0100352/1 | reverse complement strand
TTTGTGTTTTGGGGGAGTCATGGGGTAGGGAATTTTGGTTTTAGTAGTTTTATGAAAAAATTAAATATGATATACGTCTATTATGAAAATAATAATCCATTTTTGGATTATTGCAATTGTTATAATAAATTATTATTTTTGAAAAAATCAAATAGCAAGATTTATTTTCAGATTAGAGAATATTTTAATCAAAAAAATTATTATTTGATTAATGTTAAAAATAATTTATGTTTAGTTAGAGATCCTATTAGTATTTTAAAAGCCTTTTTAAATTTAAATAGACGGAATATAAATTTTATTGATGAACTTGAGTTTGATTTTAATATTGATTTTTTTTTAAAAAATAGAATAGCATACGTTGATGAGATAGGTAAAGCAGAAAAGCCAACTTTAAATGCTATAAATAGAGTTCTTCAAAAACATGGTTTATCTTACTATTTTCATGATGTTTTAACCGCAAAGTTACTAAATATAAAAAATACATATTTTATTGATATGAGTGAGATATTACATGATAAAACTTTCCAAACTTTGTGTAAGCTAAACACTATCTTTAATATTGAAAAACCAAATATTAAAGATAGTAAATTTTATGAACATAATTTTGGAGAATATAATACATGGCTACCTATAAAATTAAATCTATTTACTCTTATAGGTAAAAAAATAATTATAACTATAGATGATAAATATAAAGGATTTGATTATGAAGAATTAAATTATATAAAATTAAATAAATTTTTAAATTTTAATTTTGATAAATTTATAATTTTGCTAAATAAAAGTGATGAAAATTTATTTTTTGAATGCATAAAATCTTTTAAAGATAAAATTGAAAAATATTTAAATACTCTTTTTTCTTCCCTAGAAAAGCAAAAAAATATAGAAAAAAATAAAAAATTATCAGAAAAAGATATTTTATTGTTCTTAAAAAATAATCATTTTTTAAGAACAAAATTTATGCAAATTATGAATTTAAATCATTTGTCCTATATCAAGCAACATCGCCCAGATATAGTAGCTTCTTGGAAATACTATCAAGAATTTGAAAAAATGTGTGAAGAATTGGATGATTAAGATTTATGAAATTTCTTAAATACTTTCATCCAACTTTTGCTTAACATTTTTTTAGGGGTTATTAGGGTATTTTCTTTGCCATTAACTGCATGATAAACGCTTACTCCATATTTACTTGCATAAAATTTCATCAATAATTGTTGAAGTTTATATTCGCTTGAGTGATTAAACCAAGCATTGTTGCTTATGGCTATGATAATTTGAGAATTTTGATAATTTTTTTCTTTGGTTGCTTCATAGCAAATTGCATTGGTGATGATTTTATGATCGAGTTTATATTTACTTTGAATAGGGCCTTTAGAAAATTCTTGAGTGTTAGGTAAAAAATATTTTTGAATGAGATCTTTAAAGATTGGAATTTCTTCTCCAAATGGAACTAGATAATGTTTATTAAGTATATAGACATTGCCTTCTTTAAAAATATAAGTGCTGTTGTAAATATGATCATTTTCGCTATTAAAAGCTCCAGTGATAATTGTGATTTGATAAGATAAATTTTTGAGTAAATTTTCATAAGGAGTATTTTTCAAATCAAAAGGAAAAGCGGTTTCAGGTAAAATCACTAATTTTTTGTTTTCTTTAATTGCCTCAATGATTTCTTTTAAAAGAAATTCTGTATTGGATTTTATATTTTCTGCTAAAAATTTTTGATCTTGAGATATATTTGTATTGATTAATTTGTAAGATATGTCTAGTTTTTGAGCTTGTTTTTCATTGTATTGTAATCCCATGAAAAACAAAATTAAAACTATGGCTATTTTGTAATATCTTGAAATATAACCTTCATAAATAAAATAAGCGATTAGAAAAATAGAAATAACGCCCTTATAACTTGTATCAAAAAAACCATAAACAGTAAATATTCCCCAATTTAGCCAATCAAATCCAAAGGGATGGATAAAACTAAGGCAAAAAATTCCACAAAGTCTTAAAAAATCAAATTTTAACCAATGACAAATTCTAAAAAGTAAGCCATAAAACAATCCTATAAAAAAGATGATAATGGGAACTAAATAACTAAGATTAAAATAAATTGAGGAAAGTCCTATCCACCAAAACCAAAGTATTCCTGTAAAAAAACCTATCCAAAAGTATTCTTTGGCTTTTTTATGTTTTAAAAGTAATATTAAGCCCCAAATCGCTAAAAATGGACTTATAGTTTGGGTAAAAATGTTTTCAAAAAAAGATAAATAAATTGGATTTGAAAGTAAAATTGCAACAAAAAAGACTTTTATTATTTTAAAAATGGTAGAATTAGTATTTAATTTTTTTGGAATAAAGGAAAAATATGGAAGAAAAGTCAATTTTAACCTCATTGTTACCTCTTGTTGTTTTATTTGCTATTTTTTATTTTTTAGTAATAAGACCGCAGCAAAAACAAGCAAAAACTCATAAAGATATGCTTAATTCTTTGCAAAAAGGCGATAAAATCATTACTACTGGTGGACTTATTTGTGAAGTTGTAAAACCAGAAGAGGATTTTATCAAAGTTAAGCTTAATGAAGACAATGTTACTGCGAAAATTTCGCGAGAATTTGTAGCAAAGAAAATTGATGCGTAATTCTAAACTAACCTATAGACTGATTGTTTTTATAGCGGTTTTTATCTTTGGAGTGATTTTTTCACTTCCTTCTTTTTTGCAATCTCAAAAAGGCGCCAAAATTAATCTAGGTCTTGATTTACAAGGCGGACTTTATATGCTTTTAGGAGTGGATAATGAAGAAGCAGTAAAATCTAAAATCAAGTCTATTGCCTCTTCTTTAAATTATTCTTTTAATAAAGAGAATATTTTAAATGATGGATTAAGCACTCATGGAGATAAATTAGAATTTACCTTACTTGATAATGCAGATGTATCTAAAGTAGATGATTTGCTTAAAGAAATTAAGGGTTTGAAAATCCAAAATGAAAATATGCATTATCAAATTTCTTTCACTCAAGAAGAAGTTAAAAATATCGAAAATTTTGCACTTTTACAAGCTGTTGAAACGATCAGAAATCGTTTAGATCAATTCGGACTTGCTGAACCTACAGTTGCTAGACAGGGTGAAGATAAAATTTTGGTTGAACTTGCGGGTATTAAAACCAAAGAAGATGAATTAAGAGCAAAGGAACGTATTACCAAAGCAGCACATTTGCAACTTATGGAAGTGGATGATTCTAAAATGGGAGAAGCTGCAACTATGAGCGATGCAGAGGCAGCGAGTTATGGGCTTATTTTAGTCCCAGATTCTAGAAATCCAAATTTAAAATATCCGTTAAAAAGTGTTCCTATTTTAGATGGATCAATGCTGACAGATGCTAGGGTTGGTTTTAGTGATAAAAGTAATTATCCGGTGATTAATTTTACTTTAAATTCTGAAGGTGCAAAAAAATTTGCTGATTATACAGGATCTCATGTTGGCAAACGTTTAGCAATCGTGCTGGATAATAAAGTTTATTCTGCTCCATCTATTAATGAAAGAATAGGCGGAGGAAGTGGTCAAATTAGTGGAGCTTTTACCCAAGAAGAAGCCCGTGATGTAGCTGTAGCTTTAAGAAGTGGAGCTTTATTAGCACCGGTTAAACTTTTAGAACAAAGAAGTATAGGACCATCTTTAGGTGCTGATAGTATAAAAATGAGTATGATGGCCTTAACGGGTGCGTCTATTTTTATTATAGTTTTTATGATAATTTATTACCGCGTAGCTGGAGTTTTTGCTAATATTGCAATGATAGTTAATATTTTAGTTGTTGTTGCTATTATGGCAATGTTTGGAGCTACTTTAACTCTACCAGGTATGGCAGGACTTGTTTTAACTGTGGGGATGGCTGTGGATGCTAATGTAATTATCAATGAACGTATCCGAGAGCTTTTGCGAGATGGAGTAAAAATAAAAACAAGTATAGAGCAAGGCTATAAAAATGCTATGAGTGCCATTGTGGATTCTAATATTACTTCTTTGGTTACTTCAGTTGTGCTTTATATTTATGGAACAGGATCGGTTAAAGGCTTTGCTGTAACTTTGGGTATAGGTATAGTTGTTTCTATGATCACTGCTATTTTAGGAACTCATGGAATGTTTGATTTATTTATGCATCGTATTGAAAAAAGCAATGATACAAAATTTTGGTTTGGATATAGGAGAAAATAATGCAGTTTTTTAGCGAGAAGAAAATTTATGATTTTATGAGAATGCGATTTGCTGCAATTTCTCTTTCTTTTTTTCTATTTTTTGGATCAATTTATTTGCTTTGGGATAGAGGTTTGCAATATGGTATTGATTTTAGTGGAGGAACTTTGATTCAGCTTAAATATGATAATGAAGTTGCCCCTATACCTCAAATTCGTGAGCTTTTAGAAAAAAAAGGTGGTTTTCAAAGTCTATCTGTGACAGAATTTGGCAATAAAGATGAAGTAACCATTCGTTTTTTAGGAAGTAATGATAGCCTAGGAAATGATATTAGCGCTTATATCAGTGAAATTTTAAAAGATACTGGAAAATTCGAAGTTCGTAGAGCTGATGTTGTAGGCCCAAAAGTTGGAGATGAGCTTAGAAATAAAGGGATTACCGCTGTTGTTATTTCATTGATCGCTATTTTAATTTATTTAGCAGTTCGTTTTGAGTGGCGTTTTGCTATGGCTGCAATTATTAGTGAAATTCACGATGTGATCATAACTTTGGGTGCGATTTCTCTTTTTAAGATTGATGTTAATTTGGATACTTTAGCTGCAGTTTTAACTGTGCTTGGATATTCTTTGAATGATACAATCATTATTTTTGATAGGATAAGAGAAGGGATTAAAACAAGCAAAAGAACAGAGCTTGCACCTATTATTAATGAAAGTGTATCGGCAACTTTATCAAGGACTATTTTAACATCAGGGCTTACTTTAGCTACAGTAGTTATTTTGTATTTTTTTGGCGGAGAAATGATACAGGGATTTTCTTTAGCGCTTATAGTGGGTATTGTAGCAGGAACCTTAAGTTCTATTTTCGTAGCAAGTCCGACTTTACTTTGGTTTAAATTTAATGTGCTTGATTTTAGAAATAAAGAGCTTGAAAAACTCAAAAGAAAACAAGAAAAAGAACGTAATCGTTCTATGTATGAAAAAGGAATAGTTTAAGGAGAATAATTGATGGCTTATGAAGCAAAGAGTATAGAAAAAAAATGGCAAGAAATTTGGGTTCAAAATGATTATTTTGAACCAAAAAATGATTTTTCTTTGCCTAAAAAATATATTTTATCAATGTTTCCTTATCCAAGTGGGCGCATCCACATGGGACATGTTAGAAATTATAGCATAGGGGATGCTATATCGAGATATTACCGAAAAATAGGTTACAATGTTTTGCATCCTATCGGTTTTGATAGTTTTGGTATGCCCGCTGAAAATGCTGCGATTAAACATAAGGTGCATCCAAAATCTTGGACTTATGAAAATATAGATTATATGAAAAATGAACTTTTTTCTTTAGGTTTTTCTTTTTCAAAAAAAAGAATTTTAGCTACTTCTGATCCACTTTATACAAAATTTGAACAAGAATTTTTTATTAAAATGTATGAAAAAGGCTTGATTTATACTAAAGAAGCTAATGTTAATTGGTGTGAGCAAGATCAAACGGTTTTAGCAAATGAGCAAGTTGAAGATGGAAAATGTTGGCGTTGTGGGCATGAAGTTGTCCAAAAAAAGATGCCAGGATATTATGTAAAAATCACAGCTTATGCGGATGAGCTTTTAAAAGAGCTTAAAAATTTGAAGGATAAGTGGCCAAATCAAGTATTAACAATGCAAGAAAACTGGATAGGTAAAAGTGAAGGTCTTGAATTTAAGCTTATTTTAGATGAAAAAAGCCAAGAAAAAAGCCAAGAAGATCATATTAATGTTTTCACTACACGTGCTGATACGATATATGGGGTAAGTTATATTGCTTTATCAGTTGATCATAAAATTGTCCAAAATCTTATGAATCATTCTCATTTAGATTCTAAGCTAATCGAAAAAATCAAGCAAATTCAAAATCAAACTCCAAGAGAAAGACAAAGTGCTGAAAAAGAGGGCTATTTTTTAGATATTTACGCTTTGCACCCCTTAACAAAAGAAAAAATTCCTGTATGGGTTGCTAATTTTGTTTTATCTGATTATGGGAGTGGTGCAGTTATGGCTGTTCCTGCACACGATGAGAGGGATTTTGAATTTGCAAATAAATATAAGCTTGAAATTAAAAAAGTGATCGAGTGTGATTCCAAACTTCCATATACACAAAAATCAGGAAAACTCATAGAAAGTGGTGAATTTAGCGAAATTGAGTGTAATATAGCAAGAGATAAAATCATTGCCTTATTTGAAAAAGAAAATATAGGGAAAAGAACCATTAATTTCAAAATTCGAGATTGGGGGGTTTCGCGTCAAAGGTATTGGGGTGCTCCTATTCCTATGATTAAATGTGAAAAATGTGGCATAGTTCCACAAAAAATAGAAAATCTTCCTGTTGTTTTACCTGAAGATATAGAGATCACCGGAGAAGGAAATCCTTTAGAAAAGCACCCAACTTGGAAAGAATGCACTTGTCCAAAATGTGGTCTTAAAGCCTGCAAAGAAACAGATACTTTAGATACTTTTTTTGAAAGTTCTTGGTATTTTGCACGTTTTGCAAGTGACGAGAAAACTTGGCAAGAAAAAGCCTTGGATGAATCAAGTATGAAATATTGGATGAATGTTGATCAATATATTGGCGGTATTGAACATGCTATTTTACATTTGCTTTATGCAAGATTTTTTCAAAAAGCTTTAAGAGATTTAGGATATTTAAATGATAGTGAGCCTTTTGATAGACTTTTAACTCAAGGTATGGTTTTAAAGGATGGGGCTAAGATGTCAAAGTCTAAAGGCAATGTTGTAGATCCTGATGATATTATTAAAAAATATGGAGCCGATACGGCAAGATTATTTATTTTATTTGCTGCACCACCTGCGAAAGAGTTAGAGTGGAATGATGATGCGCTTGAGGGTGCCTATAGATTTATTTGCAGACTTTATGATAAGGCGCAAAATGTTAAAAAAGGAAAGCTTTTAGAGCTTAAGCAAGAAAATTTAAATAAAGAAGAAAAATATGCGAGATTAAAAGTATATGAAGCTTTGAAAAAATCTGAAGAAGTATATACTCAAACCTTTGCATTTAATACTTTGATTGCATCTTGCATGGAGGCTTTAAACGCACTTTCAAATTGCAAGAATGAAGCTTTAGAACAAGAAGCTTTTTATATCATCTTAAATATTTTAGAGCCTATTATTCCTCATGTTTGCTTTGAATTAAGTGAGCACCTTTTTGGATGTGAAAATTTTAAAATTTTAGAATTAAAAGAAGAAGTTTTTGTAAAAGATGCGCTAAATCTAGCCGTAAGTGTCAATGGAAAAAAACGCGCAGAGATAGAAATTTCAAGTTCTGCTAGCAAAGATGAAATTCTAAAAACAGCTAAAGAAAGCGTTTTTAAATGGATTCAAGATAAAAATATAGTCAAAGAAATTTACATTGAAGGAAAATTGGTTAATTTGGTGATCAAATGAAAAAAGTTTTTATTAGTTTTATAGTGTTGTTTTTTTCAGCTTGTGGCTATGTTCCAACTTCAAAAATAGCCGATAATATCTTTGATGAGAAGGTTTATGTTAATGTAGAATTAAACCTTCAAGATCCTAAAAATAGTATTTTTGTGGCTGATACTCTTAAGGAAATGGTTATTTCTAAACTTGGAAGAAAACTTGCCTTAAAGCATGAGGCTGATGATATTATCAATGTTAAGATGGATAATCTTGATTTTATTCCTTTAATTTATGATAAAAATGGCTATGTTGTAAGCTATAAAGCTAGATTAAATTTGGAATTTTATGTTATCTTTAAAGATGGTACAAGTGAGCATTTTAATACAAGCGGTAGTTATAATTTTGATATTTCACCTAATAGTATCATAAGTGATTCCGCACGTTATGATGCCATCCGTTCTGCTTCAAGTGAAGCTTTTGATGAATTTATTTCAGCTATAGCCATTAAAGGTCATAAGCGTGCTGCCCAACATTAATGAAATCGCAAAAAAAACTTTAATTGCTTTAAAGGAAAGGAAGTTACGTCCTACTCCTGAAAATTATACTGAAGTATTTGAAGAAATTGCACAAAAAGATAAACTTACAACCTTAAACAAGGTAAAATTGGAAAAATACAAAGCTTTGCTTTTATCAAATTATCAACAAGAACTTGATTCAAAACCTGTTCGTACTATTGAGGAATTGATAACTTTTTTAATTTCTGTGCTTAATAGACAAAGTGGAAAGCAATTTAGTGAATTTTTTGATTTTTTATCCACTCTATGCAAGGCTTTACAGGTAAGCAAAGATAAAAAAATTAGAGATTTAGCAAAAATTACTTCGATAAGAATTTCTAAAACTATGGATAGCGAAAGTATTTATTTGCTTTCCAAAAAATGGAAAGAACTAGAAAAAAGTTATGAAGAAAGTGATTTTGATAATGAGATGAGAAAGTATGGTATTGGTAAATTTGATGATTTTGACACAGTAATTAAGAAACTTTTAAATAAACTTGGAGAAAGAAATTTAGAATATTTTTGTGAACTTTTAACGTCTTGTTTAAATCCTTCTTTGGTGGATGATCTTAAAATTCAAGGGTTTTCACAAAATTTATCTAAAAAAGCTTTTTTAATCAATGAAAATAATTTTAAAAATGAACTTTTAGAAATTGTTAGTCACCGAGTGATGGTTGATAATATGTATGTGCAAAAAAATTTAAATTTTTTCAATGAGAATTTAAAAAAGATCTATGAGCTTTTTAGCTTATTAAATAAGACTAATCAGCAAAATATGGATTTTGTTAATACTTTAAATCCAGATGAAAAGGGTGAGGTTAAGATTAGTTTTGAGTTTTTAAAGAAAAAGCTTGAGCAGCTTAGTGAAAAGATTAATTCTTTAAATACCCAAATTGAATTCACTCAAAGTCTTGAAGAGAGAGAATCTTGGACCGTTGTTAAAGAGCTTGAGAAATTGGATGAAAATTTCAAAAAATATAAAGTAAATTATGCATTAGCTTTATTCTCTATACAAAACTATCGTTTTATTATGGAAAAATATGGGGTTGGGAGTTTAAATGAAATTTTTGTTCGTTTTAAAAAAATTTTAAAAGATAGTTGCAATGAATTTGATGAACTTTGGATGATTGATGAAAAAAGCTATTTGATTATTTCTCCAGGGAAAAGCAAAGAAGAAGTTTCTAGGCTTGTAAATGATAATTTAAAGACTATTGAGAATTTTCGTTTTATTTATAAGCAAGATGTTATTACGCCAAAGATTGATACAGCTTATTTAGATAAGCAAAGTAATCCAGATATCAATATCTTAGAAGAATTAATAAGCCAAATTGCTGATTTAAATCAAAAACATGATACAGAATAAGGTGAATGATTTTTTAGCAAAGAAAAGTCTTTGCTATGATAGAATTGATCGTTTTTTAATGTTTAGAATGTATGAAAAATGCAAAAATCAACTTTTATTAAAACCAGTAATTCAAATCATTGGAACTAATGGCAAAGGAAGTACCGGACGTTTTTTAGCCCAACTTTTAGAAAACGTAGGATATAGCGTTGGGCATTATACCAGTCCTCATATATTTGACTTTAAGGAACGTTTTTATAAAAATAAAGATATAGTTAGTGATGAGGAATTAGAACAAGCCCATGAGCAATTGGAAAAAATTTTCAAAGAAGCATTAAATAAGCTAAGCTATTTTGAATACGCTACTTTTCTTGCAGCTGTGCTTTTTAGAGAATGTGATTATATTATATTTGAAGCAGGTTTAGGTGGAGAATATGATGCAACTTCAGTTTTTGAAAAAAAAATGAGCATTTTTACAAAAATAGGTTTTGATCATATGCAAATTTTAGGTGATTCTTTGGAAGAAATTGCAAGAACTAAACTTAAAGTTATGTCAAAAAAAACTTTAATTTCATCAGAGCAAGAAGAAGTTGTTTTGCAAATGGCAAAAAAAATTGCTAAACTAAAAAATATTGATCTTATCTTTGCTTCAAATTTTGAAGGCGATTATTTATCATTAATTCAAAATTATATCCAAAAATATAATTTACCTTTATATTTAAAACATAATTTAATCTTAGCTTTAAATGCTTTTGAGATATTACTTTCTAAGGAAAAAATAAAAGCAGCTTTAGCTAAATTGGGAAGATTGAATCTTAAAGGGCGACTTGAGCAATTAGAGCCAAATTTATATATAGATGTTGGACATAATGTAATGGCAGCTGCTGCTTTGCGTGATCAATTTATGGGTGAAAAAATAATTTTGGTTTATAATTCTTATCAAGATAAAGATGTTTTTGAAATTTTAAAAACATTAAAGCCTATTATTGATACAATTAAAATATACAAATATGTTAGCATAGAAAGAAAGCTAATAAGTAATGAAATTTATAATATAGCTAATATTTTAGGGATCAAATGTGAAGAATTTAATTTTTTAGAAAAACAGAAAAAAACTTTAGTATTTGGTTCTTTTGCTTTAGTAGAAAATTTTTTAAAGGAATGGAGTGATAAAAAATAAATTTACAATTACAATCACAGATATTAATGGTTCTAAACATTTTTATCTGAATCAGATTATTAAAAAAATTTTTATTTATATTATTGCTTTTGTGCTTTTATTTTTAATTTTTAGTGGTTTTTATATCAAATATCTTGACAGTAAAGTTACAGATGTGAGTAAAAAAAGAGAAGAACTTTTGGCAAAAAGTAAAGAGCTTGAACATTCTAATATTCAAATGCAGAAAAAAATTGAAGAAAAAGCAAAGCAATACGCAGCTATCGAAGATAAAATTGCTTCTTTTGAGGAAGCTTTGGGTTTAGAAGCTGAAAATAATCTTACAATTACAGATAGATTGGAAAATCTCAAATTAACCAATGAGCAACAAGTTGAGATTTTAAAGCAAATTCCTAATGGGTGGCCTATAGAAAATAAGGGTATCACGGGAAATTTTGGTTGGAGAGAACATCCGCTTTTAAAAAGAAAAGAATTTCATCCAGGTATTGATTTAAGAGCAGAAATTGGCACTCCTGTACATGCTACAGCAAATGGGGTTGTGGAATTTGCAGGATATAGCGATAATGGATATGGCTATAATGTTATTTTACTCCATAATTTTGGTTTTAAAACTGTTTTTGCGCATATGACACGCAGAGATGTTGTTAAAGCAGGGCAATTTGTTACTAAAGGACAATTGATAGGATATAGTGGAAATACTGGTCTTTCAACGGGGCCGCATTTACATTATGAGGTGAGATTTATCAATAAAACTCTAGAACCATTATATTTTTTAAATTTACAAAGAAAAAATATGAATAATTTTTTTAATCAAGAAAGGAGAGTTCCATGGCAATCTTTAGTAAAGGCAGTCACAGCGCAGCATCTACCTCAAACTCAGAAACAACAGTAATTTCTTCAGGTGCTAGAATAGAAGGTAAATTTTATTTTGCCTCAATGCTCCATGTGGATGGAGAGCTTAGTGGAGTTATACATTCTGAAAGTATTGTAGTGATCGGTAAGAATGGTAATTTAAAAGGCGAGTTAAAGGCTGATAAAATCGTTGTAAATGGTTATTTTGAGGGCGAATTAGAGGCAAATAGTTTAGAAATTTTAACCGGTGGAATGGTTAATGGAGATATCAATATTAAAGAATTAGCTATAGAAAATGGCGGACGCTTTAATGGGGTGAGCAAGATCAAGCAAGATGAACCGGTTAAATTAATAGAAAATACACCAGAAGAATAAATGCAAGCTAATTTTTTTGAATACTTGCAAGAAAATAAAGCACCGCAACTTGTGCTTTGTGAAAATGATAAAGAAGCTTTTTTATTGACTCAAGTTTCTCTTTATCAAGGTTTTAAAACTTTTGTTTTACCGGATTTTAGGGCTGAATTTGGGGATGATCTAAGGGCATTTTCTAAAGAACTTTTTGAAATTTGTAAAGTTTTAAATGCCTATCATAAAGAAAACAATGATAAAATTTTAATCTCTCCATTATCTACTGTTTTAAAAAAACTTCCCTCTAAAAATCATTTAAAAAATTATGTTGTATCTAAAAAAGATACATTTAAAATCAATGAATTTCGTGATGAACTTGTAAAATTAGGCTATGAATTTGTTGATATGGTGCAAGATAAAGGTGAGGTGAGTATTAGAGGTGAGGTTATCGATATATTTTGCATCAATGAAGAGACTCCAATTAGAATTTTATTATTTGATGAAGAGATAGAAAGCATTAGAAAATTTGATCTTGCGACGCAAAAATCCATAGCTAAAGAATATGAGAGTTTTGAAATTTGTCCATTTTTAAACCATTTTTCAAATTCAGATTATGAAAATTTTCAAAATAATTTAGAGCATTTTGAAAGTAATACTTTAATCAATGATATCAATTCTTTGGGCTTTTGGTGTATAGATGATTTTTATGATTATTTAGAGCTTGATTTTGTTAGTATTAAAAAATTTGATGAACAGGAATGGCAAAAAGATTTAAGCAAGATCAATGCCCGAGTTATACCTGAAGCAAAAAAATATAAAGATTTAAAAAGTTTTTATAATAAAGATTTTTTTTATTTTCATCAAAATAAAAAGATTACGGTATTGGCAAAAAATGAGGCTCTTTTTAAAGCTTTAGAATTAGGTGAATTTTCAAATATTCATTTTGCAAAAAGTGAGTTGATTTTAAATTTAATCACTCATGAAGAATTGATTATCTCACTCAATAAAAAAGAAAAACAAAAATACAAACGCAAAGCAAATTTAATCATAGATGAGTTAAAACAAGGCGATTTTATTGTCCATGAAGATTATGGCGTGGGTAAATTTTTAGGTCTTGAGATGATCAGCGTAGCGGGAGCTAAAAAAGAATTTGTTTCTATTGAATATCAAAATAGTGACAAACTTCTTTTGCCAGTTGAAAATTTATATCTTATAGACAAATATTTAGCTACAAGTGGTTCTATTCCACTTTTAGATCGTCTAGGAAAAACCACTTTTATTAAATTAAAAGAAAAATTAAAAGTTAAGCTTTTAGCCATTGCTTCTGAGATTGTTGCTATGGCGGCTAAAAGATCTTTGATTAAATCAAAGCCAATCAAAGTTGATTATGCTCAACAGGCATATTTTACCTCAAAAGCCGGATTTTCCTATACCGAAGATCAAGTTAAGGTGTGTGAGGAAATTTTACAAGATTTTCAAAGCGGTAAAGTTATGGACAGGCTTTTAAGTGGAGATGTAGGTTTTGGTAAAACTGAAGTTGCCATGAATGCCATTTATCCCGTGGTTAAAAGCGGATTTAGTGTTTTTTTCTTTGCGCCAACGACGCTTTTATCACATCAGCATTTTAAGACTTTGAAAAAACGTTTTGAAAATTTTGAAATTCCTATTTTTAAGCTTGATCGTTTTACAAATTCTAAAGAGAAAAAAGCACTTTTAGAATATTTAGATCAAGAAAAACCTTGTGTTATTGTTGGTACTCATGCGCTTTTAAATTTACAGTGTAAAAATCTAGCTCTTGTGATTATTGATGAGGAGCATAAATTTGGAGTAAAACAAAAAGAAAAATTAAAAGAATTAACCCAAAATTCACATCTTTTATCCATGTCAGCTACTCCTATTCCAAGAAGTTTAAATCAGGCTTTAAGCTCTATAAAATCTTATAGTGTATTGCAAACCCCGCCAGAAGATAGACTGGATGTGAGAACTTTTGTTAAAGAAAGCGATGATGCGCTTTTAAAAGAAATTATTTCTAGAGAATTAAGACGTGGAGGGCAAATTTTTTATATTCACAATCACATAGCAAGTATTGAACAATGCAAAAAACATTTGCTTGAACTTTTTAAAAATTTAAAAATTTTAGTCTTGCATTCTAAAATCGATGCAAAAGTACAAGAAGAAGAAATGCTTAAATTTGAAAATAAAGAATATGATTTGCTTTTAAGCACTTCTATAGTTGAAAATGGTATTGATTTGGCCAATGCTAATACTATGATTGTAGAAAAAAGCGATCGTTTTGGAATGGCTGATTTGCATCAATTGCGTGGAAGAGTTGGAAGGAGTAATAAGCAAGGATATTGTTATTTTTTAGTTGAAAATAAAGAAAATATCACTCAAGATGCTTTAAAACGTTTAATTTCTTTAGAAAGCAATTCTTTTTTAGGAGCAGGATCTGTTTTGGCTTATCATGATCTTGAGATTAGAGGTGGAGGAAATTTATTAGGAATTGATCAAAGTGGGCATATGGAACAAATAGGACTTAGTCTTTATTTGAAAATGCTAGAGGATGAACTCAATGCTTTAACAAAAAAAGAAATTTTTGAAGAGAAAAAAATTGATTTAAAATTAAATATCAATGCTTTTTTAAATTCAGAATTGATTTCTGAAGATCGTCTTAGGCTTGAAATTTATCGTCGTTTAAGTAAATGTGAAAAAATCAATGAAATTTATGAAATCGAAGGTGAAATCGAAGATCGTTTTGGTAAGCTTGATGTTTATACTAAGCAATTTTTATCTTTAATGATGATTAAAATTTTAGCTTTAGGTAAATTTAAAATAATCAGCAATTTTGAACAAAATATTCAATTTGTAAATTTTAATGATGAGAAAGAATTTATCAAAGCAAGAAGCAAAGATGATGATGATGTTATCGATGCTATTTTAACATATTTAAGAAAAATAGATGAAAATCAAAATATCCCAAAGGATATTGTATGAACGGAGCAGAAATCTTTAAAAAATTGTTGAGTTTAAATTTGGATTTTAAAGAATTTGATTGGCTTGAAAATCAAGGCTTAAGTGATGTTGAATTATTAATTTCTGTTATTTTAACGCAAAATACAAATTGGAATAATGTCTTAAAAGCTTTAAATAATCTTAGAAATTCTCAAATCATTTCTTTAGAGCAAATTAGTCAAATTGAAAATAATGAACTTGCATTGCTTATAAAGCCAAGTGGATTTTACAATACCAAAGCAAAGCGTTTAAAAGATTTAATTGAAGCGATTTTAAAAAAATATAATGATTTGGATAATTTTAAGGAAAATGTTTCTAGGGAATGGCTTTTAAAGATTAAAGGTTTAGGTTTTGAAAGTGTGGATAGTATTTTAAACTATCTTTGCAAAAGAGAAATTTTGGTTGTCGATAGTTACACTCATAGACTTGCTTTATTTTTAGGATATGAATTTGAAGATTATGAAGAATTAAGGGAATTTTTTCAAAGTGGTATAGAAAACGAACAAGAAGATTTATGTAAAATTTTAAACAAATCTTATGAGCTTTATGAGCTTTATCAGATTTTTCATGCTTTGATTGTTGCTTTTGGAAAACTCGCTTTTAAGGGTAAAAAATTAAGCCTTGAGGGTGAAAAATTAATTCAAATTTTAAAGGAGGGATGATGAGAGCAAAAGGGAGTGATTTGATTCCTGTTTTGACAATAGCGGGAAGCGATTGTAGTGGTGGAGCTGGAATTCAAGCGGATTTAAAGACTTTTAGCGCTCACGAGCTTTTTGGCATGAGTGTAATTTTAAGTGTTGTGGCTGAAAATACAGCAAGGGTTATTTCAGTACATGATATACCAACTTCAAGCGTGGATGAGCAAATGTTAGCTGTTTTTGAAGATATAGTGCCAAAGGCAACTAAGATAGGAATGATAGGAAGTTGTGAGCTTATGAGCTGTGTTGCGAAAAATTTAGAGCTTTACAAACCGCAAAATTTGGTTATTGATCCTGTGATGTTTGCTAAAAATGGTTACGCTTTAATGCCTGAAGAAAATTGTGATTTTTTTAAAAAAACGATTGTTGCTTTTGCGGATTTACTCACCCCAAACATACCAGAAGCGGAATTTCTTTGTGGTTTTAAAATAAAAAATGAAGAAGAAATGATAGAGGCGGCAAAATATTTATGTACTTTGGGTGCTAAAGCCGTTTTACTTAAAGGTGGACATAGTGAAAATAATGCAAACGATGTACTCTTTGATGGCAAAGAAATCCATATTTTAAAAGGTGAGCGTATAGAAACTAAAAATACACATGGAACGGGTTGTACTCTTTCTTCAGCTATTGCAAGTAATTTGGCTAAGGGTTATGATTTGTTAGAAGCAGTCAGCAGAGCAAAAGAATATGTTAAAAATGCGATTTATTATTCTTTAAATTTAGGAAAAGGTTGTGGGCCAACCAATCATTTTTATAGGTTTTTAAGTGAAAAATAATCTTGATTTAAAATTATATCTTGTTGCAAGCAGAGGAAAAAGAAGCGATGAGGTATTTTTAAATATACTTGAAAATGCTATTAAAGGCGGAGTTGGTATAATTCAATTGCGTGAAAAAGAACTAAATTCTCGCGAGTTTTATGAGCTAGGAAAAAAGGTGCAAAAGCTTTGTAAAACTTATAAAATACCTTTTTTAATTAATGATAGAATCGATATAGCCTTAGCTTTAAATGCCGATGGGGTGCATTTAGGACAAGAAGATTTGCAAGTTAAGATCGCAAGGGAGCTTTTGGGAGAGAAAAAAATAATAGGTTTAAGTTTAAAAACCTTAGAACAACTTGATTTTATAGAAGGTGCTGATTATTTGGGTTGTGGTGCAATTAGGGCAACGCCAACCAAAGAAAGCTCCCTTATAAGTTTAGAAACTTTAGGGCAAATTTGCAAAAAAAGCCCCATACCTGTAGTGGCTATAGGCGGGATTGATGAAGAGGTGATATCTGAATTAAAAGGTATTGCTTTGACTGGAATTGCTGTTGTTAGAGCCATTATGGAAGCTAGTGATCCTTATTTAAGTGCAAAGAAACTTAAGGAAACTTTTTGTGCCAATTTATCTTCTAAATAAAGCTCCTTTTGAGGGAGTGAAAAATCTTATCTTAAATGAGATTGTTTTTTTTGATATTAAACTCAATTTAGATCGATATGATGCTTTAATTTGTACTTCAAAAAATGCTTTAATAGCTCTACAAAAAAACAAAATTCCTTTAAATTTGGATATGGAAGTTTATACCATAGGCGAGAATACGGCTTGTTTTGCCCAAAAATTAGGATTTAAAAATATTAAAATTGCTAAAAAATCTTATGCTAGTGATTTTTTTCAAGAATTTAAAGAAGAGTTGGAAAATAAAAAATGTCTTTATTTAAGAGCAAAAATCATAGCTTCGAGTTTAAATTTAGATTTAAGAAATAATGGTGTTGATTTGGATGAAGTTATTGTTTATGAAAATGTTTTTAAATCAAGCGGTGAAATTTTAATACATCCTTCAATATTTATTTTCACTTCTGCTTTAAGCGTGGAAATTTTTTTAAAAAATTATAGTTTGCATGAAGATGATATCGCTATAAGTATTGGAAATAGTACAGCAAAAAAGCTTTTGAATTTTAAAAATCTTTTTGTGTGTGAAAAACAAAGTATTGAAGCTTGTGTTGCTTTGGCTAAAAAGTTAGAGTCTAGACTAGTATAATTTAGTTTTTTTGGGTTTAAGCCAGAAATTTTCTTTTGTGTGCAAAATGAAGGTTTTATTGATTAAAATTTCATCATTAACTCCTTTTTGAGAATTTAAGGCTATGCTAATATGAGCAATTATAATCCCATCTTTGCTTAAATTTGCGTCTTGATTGATGGATATAAGTTTAAAATCTTCACACTTAGCGATGGGGTAATAATAAGTGATTTGAATTTTATCATTTGGATTAGGATAGTTTAAAGTGATGGAATTTAAACATTCTTTATTTTCTAATTTAGCTTTATATAATAAATATTTGGCGAGTTTTTCATCAATGAGTATTTGTGCTTGTAAATAATAATACGTATCTCTTATAAATCTTGGCGTGTAGCTTAAAAGTGTAGTGTTTAAACTCAGCCAAAATCCTAAAAAAGATATTAAAACTATGAGAGTGATTAAAATATAAGCTTTTTTCATAAAAATAATCTTTTTTCAAGACAATATTCTTGCTTTTGGTTTTTCATACATATTTTTAATTTGGAATTTTGTATTTTGAAAAAACTTATATTTTCAGCTAAGATGGCTTTTTGTTTTAATTTATCGTTAAATTTTGGCTTGATTTCATAATGAATTTGATTGTCTTTAAAGATGAGATTTAACTCAGCACTTATAGGTATAAAATCCCCAATAAAAGAACTTGAAAGATTGTTTTCCGATAGAATAAAAATTTTTTGAATTTGATGATTGTGTAAGCCATAAACTATGTTTTGCTCATCCTTATAAAGTGCTTTTCTATTTTGAAGTTGGGTTTGCAAATCGCTTTTTGGAGAATATAAAGTAGCATTATTTTTTAAAATCAAAGCGGAGTTAAGCAAACGTGTCTTTTTATTTTCAAGAATCAATAAATCATCTTTTAAAAAACAATGGATAGAATACTCATCTACCAGACTTATATCAATGCAAGATTGGAGTAATTTTTCTATTTTAAGTAGTGTTAAATGCGTATTGGTGGCAAGTTCTTTTGATTTTAAATTTTTATTATTGAGTTGATAAAATTCCCATAAAGGCTTAGAAAGTATGGCAAGTATTGTTCCAGCTAAAAGAAGCGCAATGATGAATTCAAAAAGAGTAAAAGCTTTTTTCATGGTAGAAAATAGAAAGTGTAATTTTGATCTTTTATGTAAAGTCTTTTAAATTTAAACAAATCATTTTCAATATAATGTTCTTTAAATTTTAAATCTTTTAACTCTTGAGTATGAAGTGTAATGTCTTTTTGCTTGGGATTTAGATAAAGTTCATTTTGGAGTGTGTATAGTTTTTGAAAAATATCTAATTTTTTTTCATTTTGATGAAAATAAAAAAATAGTTTTGAAAGACTTATAAAAATTATGCTTAAAATTATAATTGAAATAATTATTTCTAAAAGAGAGAAAGCATTTTTCATTCATTAGTATTTAAAAATTTTTAAATACAAACAGCATTTCCCTGAGGATAAAAAATGCTATTTTTGTATTTAAAAATTATAATTTTTAAGTATTTTAATTATTCATTTTCATTTTTTTTGATGTAGTTAGAAATTTGATCAGCTTGAAAAAAATCAGGATAATTAACTGTATCAAGTATAACTTGAACCATAGTATTATTATCAAGATTGATAACCACAGGGGCTAAAAAATTTACAGTGGATTCTTCTATGCTTTTAGCAATGGCTACTATATTATAAATTTTCATGTTAGAATCAGGTGTTAAAGAAAGCAATTCTTGATAATAAGTTGGTATATCAAATTCATAATCAGGTCTTATAAGATAAGGATTGATAAGTACAAATGAAAAATTTTTGCCATCTAGACTTTTTAATCTTACAAATACTTCATCTATAGTTGAAAATTCCATATTTTTAGTTTCTTCAAAACCTAAAATGGGACATTTAACAGCTAAGGTCATTTTTTCTCCTCAAGATTTATAATCATTATTCTATCATAAAATAAGCAATATTAGTTCCAAATTTTAAATTTATTTATCTAAATTTATTATAATTTACAAAAAATAATCGTAAAATAATGATTTTAATAAGATATTTTAAAAGGCGTAAATTAATGAAAAAAATTTTTTTTCTTTTTATTTTAATAGGAATTTTTTTAAGTTCATGTAGTGTAAAGACCAATGAGGGTTTGTATAATTTAACTGCAAAAGAGTGGTATAAGCAAATAATTAAAGATTTACAGGATAAAGATTTAGAAAAGGCTGATGAGCATTATAATGGTATGGCCAGCGAACACGTTTCTAATCCGCTTTTAGAAACCACGCTTATAATTTTAGCACAAGCCCATATTGATGAAGAAGAGTATCAATTGGCTGAGTTTTATTTGGATGAATATAATAAAAAATTTGGCAGTTCTCGCAATGCTGATTATATACGTTATTTAAAAATAAAGGCTAAATTTGATGCTTTTGGGGTGCCAAATCGAAATCAAGCACTAATGCTTGAGAGTCAAAAAGAAATCAGTGATTTTTTACAAGATTATCCTGATACAGAGTATAATCCTTTGGTCCAAACTATGCTGACTAAATTTAATTTAGCGATTTTTTATCTTAATAATACAATTAAAGATTTATACTATAGAACCGGACACGCTCAAAGTGCAGAAATTTACGAACAAAAACTAAGAGAAAGTGAATTTTATAAGCAAAGTATTATAAAGCCAGAACTTCCTTGGTATAGAAGCATATTTGAAAAATTTTAATTTTAAAGGAAAATAATGCAAATAGAAGACATACAAAAATATCCAGCTGATTTGCCTGTTTTGGTAGAAGATGAATTATTTTTATATCCTTTTATGATCACACCTATTTTTATCAATGATTCTGAAAATATGAAAGCCTTAGATCTTGCAATTAAAAAAGATTCTATGCTTTTTGTTGCTCCTTCTAAATTTGAAAACGGAAGAACTTTTGATGAAATTTATGATTGTGGGGTTGTGGGTACTATTATGAGAAAAGTGCCTTTGCCTGATGGAAGAGTTAAGATACTATTTCAAGGTTATGCTAAAGCTAGAATTATAAAACCAATTTCAAATAAACCTTTAGAGGCAACTATAAATTTAATCGAAGAAGAACCTTTGGATAATACTAAAAAAGAAGCCTTGCTTGGAGTTTTGAAAGAAAAAATCAAAGCATTAGCTAATATCAGTCATTATTTTTCTCCTGACTTGCTTAGAACGATTGATGAAGGAATGGATGCTTCTAGAATTTGCGATTTAGTTTTAAATATTATACGTATTAAAAAACAAGATGCTTATAGTTTTTTTATTTTGACCAATTTAGAAGAAAAACTTTTAAAATTAATTGATTTAATAGCTCAAGAAATTGAAGCAAATAAAATTCAAAAAGAAATTAAAAATAAAGTCCATTCTCGTATTGATAAAGTAAATAAAGAATATTTCTTAAAAGAGCAACTCAGACAAATTCAAAAAGAGCTAGGGAGTGATTCTCAAAAAGAAGACGAGGTTAGAGAATACTATAAAAGATTAGAAAATAAGAAAAAATTTATGCATGAAGATGCTTATAAAGAGATTAAAAAACAAATTGATAAATTTGATCGTATTCATCAGGATAATTCTGAAGCGTCTATGATACAAACTTACATTGAAACGGCCTTAGATGTTCCTTTTGAAAAAATATCTAAAAAAAAGCTTGATATTAAAGAAGTATCTAAGCATTTAAATAACGATCATTATGCCTTAAATAAGCCAAAAGAGCGTATAGAGGAGTATTTTGCTGTTAAAGAACTTTTAGAAAAACGTTCGGTTTCCGATAAAGATGGAGCCAAAGTTATACTTTGTCTTTATGGTCCTCCTGGTGTGGGAAAAACTTCTTTGGCTAACTCGGTTGCAAAAGCGTTAAAAAGAGAACTTATTCGCATTGCTTTAGGAGGGCTTGAGGATGTAAATGAATTAAGAGGGCATCGTCGCACTTATATAGGAGCTATGCCAGGACGTATTACTCAAGGGCTTATAGAAGCAAAGCAAATTAATCCAGTGGTTGTTTTAGATGAGATAGATAAATTAAACCGAAGTTTTAGAGGGGATCCGAGTGCTGTTCTTTTAGAAATCCTTGATCCAGAGCAAAATTCAAAATTTAGAGATTATTATTTAAATTTCAATATCGATTTAAGTAAGATCATTTTTATAGCTACCGCAAATGATATAAGCAATATCCCAGCACCCTTAAGAGATAGGATGGAATTTATAGAGCTTAGTTCTTATACACCTAATGAGAAATTTCATATTGCTAAAAAATATCTTATTCCAGATGAACTTAAAAAACATGGATTAAAAGCCAGTGAATTAAGTATAAATGATGAAACTATAGAACTTATTATTAGCGAATACACTAGAGAATCAGGTGTGAGAAATTTACGTAGAAAAGTAGCTGAAATTTGTCGAAAAAGTGCAAAAAAATTACTTTTAGAAAAGATAAAAAAAGTAAATATTAATGTTAAAAATCTAGAGGAATTTTTAGATAAAAAGGTTTTTGAGATTGAAAAAAATGATGGAGAAAACCGTATAGGACAGGTTAATGGTTTAGCTTGGACAAGTGTGGGTGGCGATGTATTAAAAGTTGAGGCGATTAAAATAAAAGGCAAAGGAAATTTAACTCTAACTGGTAGCTTAGGTGACGTGATGAAAGAATCAGCTAAAATCGCTTTTAGCGTGATTAAAGTTTTGATTGATCAAGGTAAAATCAAAGTTCCTAAAAAATTTATCTTAGATTCTAAAGGCAATGTTTATGATCATTATGATTTGCACATTCATGTTCCAGATGGTGCAACCCCTAAAGATGGACCAAGTGCAGGTATTACTATAAGTACTGCAATTGCTTCTGTTTTTAGTGATAAAAAAGTATGTGCCGATGTTGCAATGACGGGTGAGATTGATTTGGCGGGAAATGTATTGCCTATAGGAGGTTTAAAAGAAAAACTCATTGCTGCTTACAAGGCTGATATAAAAATCGCTTTAATTCCAAAGAAAAATTATGAAAGAGACTTAAAAGATATTCCTAGCGAAGTTAAGGACAATATGAAAATAATTGCCGTGAAAAATTTCGATGAAGTTTTAAAATATGCTTTGGTAAAATAAATAATCAAGCAAAGGTAAAAAACCTTTGCTTTTTATTATAATCCTTCAAAAGGATTACTAATCACTTCTTTTCTATCAACTATATAAGGAATTAGTGCAACGTGTCTAGCGCGTTTGATCGCTACTTCAACCATTTCTTGATATTTTTTACTTGTGCCTGTTAAACGACGAGGCATAATTTTAAATCTTTCTGATAGAGCATGTTTTAACATAGCTGTATCCTTATAGTCTATAAATTCAACTTTTGCTTCAGTATATTTGCAATATTTGCGAGAATATTTTCTTTTTTCTGCCATAATTAATCCTTTTTAAAATGGTAAATCTGTGTCGTCACTATCATAAGCATCGACATCAATTTCTTTAATTTTCTCTTGGTTTTGGTTAGAGCTTGGTGTTTTTTGTGGAGCTTTTTCAAAATTGCTTTGACTTGCATAAGGATCATAGCTTTGATTTTCGTAATTTGTATATGAATTACCAAAATTTCCACTATTTTGAGGTGTATTGTTTGCTCCTAGCATTTCCATATTTTCAACTTGGACACTATGTTTTGAACGATTTTGACCATTTTGATCACTCCATTGTTCAAATCTTAGACGCCCTTCGATTAAAATTTTCGATCCTTTTGTGAGATATTGATTTGCAACTTCTGCTGTTCTGCCATAAAAGCTGATATCAATAAAGCAAGTTTCCTCTCTTTTTTCTCCATTTACGGTAAAACGTCTAGTTACAGCAATAGCTGAAGCACCAATCGCATTACCATTTTGCCCATAACGCATTTCTATATTGCGCGTAAGATTACCAACCAAAACAACTTTATTAAACATTGTATTCCTTATTGAATTTCAGGAGTATCTAAAGGTTTAATCTCTTTTTTAGATTGCTTGATACCGTGACTTAGTTTTTCCCAAGCCGCAATCTCTTTTTTATTTTCATATTTTACGATTAAAAATCTAATAATTTCTTCTGTGATTCTTAAAACTCTTTCTAACTCAGCAATTAATTTAGGAGGAGCTTTAAAATAAATAACAAAATAAGTTCCACGCTCATATTTTTTAATTTTGTAAGCGAGTTTTCTAGTGCCCATTGGAACAACAGTTTCGATTTCTGCACCATTTTTTGTAAGGACTTCTTTGACGAATTCCAACTTAGTATTAACTTCTTCCTCTGTAAGAGTTGGTTTTAAAATAAATAAAACCTCATAATGTTTCATAAATTCTCCTTGTGGATATTAAGCCCAATAAATGAGCAAGGATTTTGCAAAGTTTTAACTATGCAAACTTTTAATTATATCAAAATATACTTAATTTATACTTGATAGGATGAAATATTACCAAAAGTAACATTATTTATTTAAATTTAATTAAAATATATTTTAATTTTATTCAAATGGTGTTTTTTATGCTAAGATAATTTTAATGATTCTATTGATTAGGAGAATGCTATGCAGACAAAACCTATTCGCTGGTTTACTTTCATTGTTTTAGTCATAGGGGGGGGGACTGTCTTTAAACTCTCTTCCTTAAAGGATGCTTTTTATGTTCCTATGCAAGAATTTATGAGTCTTAGTAATACTCAAATTGGTCTTGCGCTTTCAGTTTATGGCATAGTCCAAACAGTTGGAAATTTTGCTTCAATTTATATAGCAGATAGATTTTCTAAGAAAATTCTTATTCCATTTTCCTTAGTATGTGTTGGTTTGGTGGGAATTTATATTTCTACTTTCCCATCATTTTATGGTATTTTAATTGCTTGGGGATTGTTAGCTTTGTTTGGTGAAGTGATTTATTGGCCTGTTCTTTTAAAGGCAATTCGCTTACTTGGAGACTCTACTCAACAAGGAAGACTTTTTGGTTTTTTAGAAGCTGGAAGAGGGGTTGTAGATACTATTGTTGCTTTTAGCGCTTTAGGAATTTTTTTACTTTTAGGATCAGGAGCAGGCGGATTAAAAGCCGCTATACTTTTTTATAGTGTTTGTGTAATTATCGCAGGTGTTTTGGCTTATTTCTTGCTTGAAGATGATAAGATCAATACAACCGATGAACAAGGTAATGAAATCAGTAAAAATCAAGCTGCTTGGAATGGAGTTGTAAAGGCTATAAAAACTCCTGAAATTTGGGTGGTTTCTTTAACTATTTTTACTATTTATTCTATATACTGCGGTTTGACTTCATTTATACCTTTTTTAAAAGATATTTATGGTATGCCAGTAGCTTTAGTTGGAGCTTATGGAATTATCAATCAATACACTTTAAAATTAGTCGGCGGTCCTATAGGTGGATATTTGGCAGATGAAAAATTTCACTCATCAACTAAATATTTAAGATTTGCTCTAATTTTAGCAGCTTTTGCGATTTTGATTTTTATTTTTATGCCTCATGAAAAATTAAATATTTATTTTGGAATGTGTTTAACCTTAGGTTTTGGAGCGATTGTATTTACTATGCGTGCGACATTTTTTGCCCCTGTGGATGAGATTGAAATTCCTAGAGAAATCAGTGGGGCAGCTATGAGTATTGCTTGTATTTTTGGATACTCCCCTCAGCTTTTTTGCTTTGCACTTTATGGCTTTATTATTGATCATTTTGATAAAAGTTTATTAGGATATAGAATTGTTTTTGGTTTGATGGGATTTTTTGCAATTTGTGGCGTTGTGGTGACAACTATTTTATTAAAAATGATAGCTAAGAAAAAAATAATTAAGGATTAAAAATGAAAATTGGTTTAGAGAGTGAAAGTATGCATTTATGGTTTCAAAATGGCAGAATGGATATATTTTCTTATATTGATTTTGCAAAAGAGTTGGGTTGTGATGGAGTGATTATAAATATTATTAAAGATTTTGGCTTGGATGAGGAATGGGGGTGTTTGGGAAGCGATGATGAGTATCATCTTAAAAAGATTAAAGCAAAACTTGATGAATATAATATGTATTGTGAAATTGATGCTAAGGGTTTTGATAAAAATAAATTTGAAAAAATTGCTAAAGTAGCACAATTTTTAGATGCAAAAATTATCAGATCTTATGTACCTTTAACCGATAAAAGTAAAAAAGTTAAAAATGCGAGTGATGGTAGCTTTGATGATTCTAAGATCACAGCGCTTTTTAATAAAGAAGAATTTTTAAGATCATCGGATGAAATTAAGGCCTTAATTGACATTTTGGAAACATACGATTTAAAACTTGCCATAGAAAATCATGAATATCAAACCTCAGGTGATTTGCTTGAATTATTGGCTTTAATTAATCATCCTAGAATAGGATTTTTATATGATTTTGGAAATTCAATGATGGCTTATGAAGATCCTATTAAAGCTTGTAAGGATATGGCAAAATATACTTTTAGCACACATTGTAAGGATCACATTGTTTTTAACGAAGATGGAGTGGATTATGTTTGTGGTGTGCCTTTGGGTGAAGGAAATATTGATATTAAAGCTTGTGTGGAAATTTTAAAAAGTGAAGGTTTAGATCGTATTAACATAGAGCAATGTTATCCTTATTGTGCAACTTTTAAAAGAGAGAAAGGAACCGGTGGAGTTAGTGAGCTGGGCGAGGGTGCTTTTAAAATCGAAAAACCTTTATTTGAAGGCTTAAAAGCTATGCAATATTATTATCCTCAAGAAGTTTCTAATGAGCAATTAGAAAAGCTTTTAAAACTACAAAAAGAAGGTTGTAGAAAAAGTGTTAAGTATTTAAAAAGCATTATTTAGAAAAAATTTCATTGATTTTTTTCTCAATTTCATCAAGTATTGCAAAACGCTTTTTATACATAGAGCGTTTTTGACTTGGAATTTCTTCAATCTTCTTTCTCAAATGAGAGAGTTTATAATAATTGCGTCTATTGATTTTTATAAGCTCTCCGCCATTTTCAAGCCAAATTTTTTGATAATTTACATAATAACCTTTGCTTTGTCCTTTTTTGGATCGAATTTGATTTTTTTCATGAACGCCGAGTGTGGTATCGCAATTTAAAACTTTAGTTAAAATTTTAATGCATTCTATGATTAAATCTATAGGTCTTAATCCAAAAAATTTTTTAGTACAAATTTTATTGATTTTCAAAGAATCTAAATTTTCATGCTTATAGCCTTGTATGCAAGCGATTAAAATATTATTTTGCAAAGTAAAGCAAAAACTTGCTTGCAAGATGACTTGAGTGTTAAATTTAAGTTTAATCGCCCAAAAACCTTCCTCGCAAACATGATGATTTTGATCAAGATCAATTTCAAAAATATTTTCTTCATCTTTAAGCGTAAAAATACTTTTCTTTTCTGGAAGAAAAGTAAATGTTTTCAATCCTTTATCGACATCATAAAGTAAAGTTTTAACCCTATCATTGGCACTAAAGCTTTTATCACAAAATCTTCTAATGACATTATAACAGGCATAAGGTCTTTCTTGAAAAAAATATTTCAAATGATTATTTTTTTCTTCATTAAGTGTTTTAATAAAAAAATTTACTTGAGAAAAATACAAGAGTTTTCTAGCCCAAAAACGAGAATAACGCCAAAAAATAATACTTTTTTTAGGATCTGAAAAATTGGGCAAAGGATAGGTGAAATTTTGACTCATTGTAAAGCTCTTAAAATATCATTAAAAGTAGCAAAAAGCATCAAGCTTAAAAGTATAGCCATTCCTCCATAACTTAGATATTCAAAAGCTTTTTGTGGTACTTTGCGTCTAAAAATAATTTCATAAATATTAAACAGTATATGTCCTCCATCAAGCATAGGAATAGGTAAAAGATTTAAAATTCCTAGATTTATTGAAATTAAAGCCGCGATAAACAAGAGGAGTGTAAAACTTGTTTGTGCTGCTTTTGAGGTGATATTAGCCATTGTGATAATGCCACCTAAATTTTTAGCTTCCACATCTCCAACGATAAGTTTTGCTATACCCTTAACAATAAGTGTTGAAGCTTTGATGCTTTCATCTAAAGCATAATTTAGACTTTGTAATCCCGTGTGAAAAACTAATACATCAGTGCCTTTTGGACTTACCCCAAGTTGTGCTTTTGAAACTAATTGACCAAAATCATTATACCCTTGTCCTATTTTTGGAGTAAGATTAAAATTGATTTTTTCTCCATTTCTATCAATTACAATATTTAAAGGCTTTAGACTTAGGTGTTTTGAAATTTCATCAAAACTTTGAATTTTAACTCCATTGATGGATAAAATTGTATCATCGGGTTTAATTCCAGCTATTTGTGCAGCAGAATTTGGCGCAATGACTCCTATTTGTGTTGATAATTTTTGTATCCCTAAATTTCCGATGAGAATATAAAGTATAAAAGCCAAAAGGAGATTAAAAAAAGGCCCAGCAAATAAAATATAAATTTTCTTAAACGCAGATAAAACACTGTAGCTATCAGGATCTAAATTTTCAAAACCTGGACGCATATCATCTTGCCCCTTAAGTTTGACATAGCCTCCAAAAGGTAAAGCACTTAAGCGATAAATAGTATTTTTAAAATTAAACTCTAAAAGACTTTTTCCAAAACCGATGCTAAAAATTTCTACTTTAACACCTAGAGATTTTGCGGCTAAAAAATGTCCTAACTCATGAAAAAAGATTAAAAAAGAAATTACTAAAATTGTTGCTAAAAATTCAATAGAATAAAATTTAAATCCAAGTATGAGTATTAAAATTAAAAAAAATAAAGATTTCATTGTAATTTTCCTTTGTTTTGTTTCATATAGCTTAAAACGTATTCAAAACCAGAATAAAGAGTTAAAACAAAGGCAATATAAAGTAAAATTTGCCCCCCTGTCCATTGCATTGTTAAAAAACCTATGGCTATCATTTGAAAGGTTGTTTTTAGTTTTCCTGCAAATGAGGCATTGACGTTTAAATTTTCACTGACCATAACTACGCGAAATCCTGTGATAAAAAATTCGCGAACGAGTATGAGATAAATAATCCATTCATTTGCTCTTCCTATCATCAATAATCCTAAAAAAGCTGCCAAGATAAGCATTTTATCAGCTAAAGGATCTAAAATACCTCCTAGTTTTGTTGTTTGATTCCAAGTTCTTGCAATATAACCATCAAAAAAATCACTGATTGCGGCTAAAGAAAATGTTAAAGCCGCAAAATAATTAATCCAGCTTTGATCTATTTTTTCAAAAGAATGGGTGAGCAAGAAAAAAAATAAAGGAGCTAGCATAATCCTTAAAAATGCTAAAATGTTGGGTAAATTCATACAAGACCTTAAATTCTATAAAATTTAAAAAATTATATAGAATTTTAGCAAAGTAATGGTAAAAATAGAATTTTAATTCTATTTTTTTATTTGGTTATAAAAATTGAACCACTTCATCAAAATCAAAGCGATTTTTTTGCGGCAAATTTTTATCATTGGAGTAACCTAGAGCTACAACCAATGTCGCTATTTCTTTTTGAGTGTCAAGATCTAGGTAGGAATCAAGTTTAATTTTATCAAAGCCCCCTATTGGACAACTAGCTATATTTAAGGCATTGGCGCTATAAAGTATGCTTGCTAAGGCAATATGAGCTTGCTCTCTAGCGTAAGCAATTTTTTGCTCATGATTTAGAGATTTTAAAAAAGGCATATAGGTATCTAGACGTTTTTGAATTTCTTTTTCTTCCATATCTCTTTTTCTTAGTTTTTCTTCAAAATAATCTAAAAAATCAAGTCTTGATAAAATGATGATCAAAGCAGAACAATTTTTAACATGATTTTGATGATTGCAAATTTGAGATAATTCTTCTTTCTTCTTTTCATCTTGTACAACCAAAAACCTCCAAGGTTCTAAGCCTAAAGAACTAGGACTTAATCTAGCGACTTCTAATATATTTTTTAGATCTTGTGGATTTAATTTTTCATTTTTAAAATTTCTACAAGAATATCGATGTTTAAAAATATCCAATTCTTTCATTATTTTTCCTTATAAAATTCAACAACTTCATTAAAATTTAAGCGTTTGGTTGTGTGTTTTGGCTCTTGTGCTCTATATCCAAGGGCTAATACAACCGCTGTTTCAAAAGGATATTCTAATTTTAAAAATTGATCTATTTTTTCTTTGTCAAAACCACCTATCATACAAGAATCAATTCCTAAGCTTATGGCAGCTAAAGACATTTGCATCATTGCAAGATAGCATTGAAGTTGGGCATAATGATAAAGTTGTTTATCGTCCATGGTGTCGGTTTTTTGAGTATAAATTTGTAAAATTTTTTGAAATTTTTCTTCATCAGAATCAGCAAATCGACGCACTTGCTTTTGGATAAAAGCATCTTTGCTTTGCAAATCTTTTCTGGCTAAAATAACGATATTATGGCTCGCACTAGCGACATTTTGCTGATTAAAACATAATTTGGAAAGATTTAAATTATCTTCTTGCTTTTCAAAAACAATGAATTTCCAAGGTTCAAGACCATAAGAACTCGGAGTTAAAATTCCACTTTCTAGGATAAAATTTAAGTCATTTTTATTGATTTTTTTATCGCTAAATAATTTACAAGCGTGCCGTTTTAAAATAAGATCTTTAAAATTCATGGTTAATTCCTTAATGTAATTTAAGCTAAATTAATTATAGGTTATAAAAGTTTAATCATTTATAAAATTAAAATTCAAAAATTTCTGGCTTGAGTTTTAATAATAAACAAAAAGTTGCCATCGCAGCTTGTTTTTGCATCAATTCTCTATCTCCGTCTAAATGAAGAATTTCTTGCACAAATGTTCCATCTTTAAACATTGCCCCTATATAAACAGTACCTGATTTTATAGCGCCTTCATCGTTTTCTCCGGTTACTCCACTGATAGCTAAGGCAAAATCAGGCTTTGCTGTTTTAAAAATTCCTTTTAACATAAAATACACACAACGTTCGCTATATTCTCTTCTATTTTGCAAATTTTCTTCTGCAATGCCTAGCCATTCATGTTTTAATCGATTAGAATAGCTCACAATCGATCCTTCAAAAATTTGACTCACCCCGTTAAATTTAGTAAGCATACTAGCGCAAAGCCCGCCTGTGCAGCTTTCAGCAAAGGAAATTTTTAAGTTTTTTTCTAAAAGTTTTGAAATAATAAAATCCAAAGGATTTTTTCCTAAAAATACTTTTTGCCCAAAAAGATTTTTAATGCTGGTTAAAAATCCATCTAATTTTCCAAAATTAGGACAAGTGGCTTTAATAAGTGTGAGATTATCTAGTATTTTACTTGTTTTGATTTTAACTTCATAAGATTTTGTTAAGGCATCAAGAAGTACAACTGCACTTTCATCATCAATCCCAAAAAGGCAAAAATAAGTAAAATTAGGTTGTATATTTCCAAGAAGTTCTGGAAGTTTCTTACCTATCGTAGTTTTTATAACATTGATTTTTGAATGGATAAAATCACATACAAAACTATCTTTAGAAAAATAAGCTTTATCAGGAACTAAATTATCCTCTTTTAAAACCAAAGCATCTTCATTGAGTGTTGCAAGAATTTTAGCTATGGTTGCATAATGATTAGATGTGGTAAAAAGAGTTATAAAATCATATTCTGTTAGAAGTTTTTCTAGTAAAAAAGGTAATTCTTTATCGGTTTTATTTTGAAAACGAATTTCACAAATTTCTTTAAATTTTTTTTCATAAGAGCGATAAATATAATCCTTATAATCATCATTCATTGCCAATTCATCGCCAATAAGAAAAAGTAAATGTTTCATAAAATTTCCCTTTTTTGTGTAATTATAGCTAAATTTTAAACTAATTTTAGTAAAATTTGAGATTATAAAAAATTTAGGTGGAAAATGATGGACTATAAAGATACCTTACTTTTGCCAAATACTACTTTTTCAATGCGTGCTAATTTGGCCGAATTTGAACCTAAAAGATTTGAAAAATGGTTTAATCAAAATTATGCTTATGAGAAAATGAAACAAAAGCGTAAAGATACTTGTGATACCTTTACTCTACACGATGGTCCTCCTTATGCAAATGGTCATATTCATATCGGTCATGCTTTAAATAAAATTTTAAAAGAAACGATTATCAAATTGCATTATTTTAATGGAGAAAAAATTCGTTTTACCCCAGGTTGGGATTGTCATGGCTTGCCTATAGAACAGCAGGTTGAAATTAAACTTGGTGAAAAGAAGAAAAGTCTAAGCAAAAAAGAGATTCGAGAATTTTGTAGAAAACATGCTGATGAATTTGTTAATATTCAAAGAGAAGAGTTTAAAAAACTTGGCATTATAGCGGATTGGGATAAGCCTTATCTTACGATGAAATTTGAATTTGAAGCCGCTATTTATAGGACTTTATGCGAAATTGCTAAAAAAGGATTGCTTTGTGAGCGTTCCAAACCTGTTTTTTGGAGCTGGGCTGCAAAATCAGCTTTGGCTGAAGCTGAGGTAGAATATGAAGATAAAGAGGATTATTCTATCTTTGTAGCTTTTGATTTGGATGAAAATGCTTGTAAAAAAATAGGAGTTTCAAAAGCTAGTGCGGTTATTTGGACAACTACACCTTGGACTTTAGTGGCCAATCAAGCCATCGCTTTAAATCCTAATGAAAATTATGTGATCACTAAAGAGGGCTTTATTTTTGCAAGTGCTTTGCTTAAAAGTATGGTAGAAAAAGGTTTAACAAAAGGAGAGGTACAAAAAGAGCTTAGCGCAAAAGAATTTGAAAGATTAGAAGCGATTAATCCTTTAAATTTTAGAAAATCCACTTTGATTATGGGTGAGCATGTGTTGATGGATGGTGGAAGTGGGCTTGTGCATACTGCTCCAGGCCATGGTGAAGATGATTATTATGCTTGTTTAAAATACGGTATTGAAGTTTTAATGCCTGTGGATGATGGAGGGTGTTATGATGAAACTTTAAGGACTAAAAAACTTTTGCCAGAAAATTTGCTAAATGAATTTATAGGACTTCATATTTTTAAGGCCAATGAAAGAATTTTAGAACTTTTGGGTGATTCTTTATTGCATTCTTCCAAATTTATACACTCTTATCCGTTTTGCTGGAGAACTCACAAACCTGTCATTTACAGAGCAACCAAACAATGGTTTATTTTAATGGATGAAGCACTTTTAGAGAGTAAAACTTTAAGAGAATGTGCAAAAGAACAAATTCTAAAAACAAAATTCTATCCACAAAGCGGTATAAAAAGAATCGGATCTATGGTTGAAAATCGTCCTGATTGGTGCATCTCACGTCAAAGAGATTGGGGGACGCCTATAGCGTTTTTTAGAGATAAAACCACCAAAGAAGTGATTTTTGATACTGAACTTTTTGATTTTGTGGCCAATATTTTTGAAAAACATGGAGCCGATGCGTGGTGGGAATTTGAAATTAAAGATTTAATTCCTAAAAATTCAAAATATAATCCAGAAAATTTAGAAAGAGTTTATGATATTTTAGATGTTTGGTTTGATAGCGGAAGCACTTGGAATGCGGTTTTAAATAGCGGAATTTATGACGCTGGAGAAAAAAGAGCTAATATGTATTTAGAAGGAAGTGATCAGCATAGAGGTTGGTTTCAAAGCTCTTTACTTATTGGAAGTGCTATTAAACAAATCGCTCCTTATAAAAGCATTTTAACCCATGGATTTACTACAGATGAAAAAGGGCAAAAAATGTCCAAATCTAAAGGTAATGTGATAGCACCTGAATATGTAGCCAAAACTTACGGGGTTGAAATTTTAAGACTTTGGATACTCTTAAGTGATTATTCAAGTGATTTAAAAATTTCTGATAATATCTTAAAGCAAGTAAGCGAGCAATACCGAAAAATAAGAAATACCATAAGGTTTTTACTTGCGAACATTAATGATTTACAAAATTTACAAATTAATGAATTTAGTTTTATAGATAAATGGATACTCACGCGTGCAACCCATGTGTTTAAAAATGTTAAAGAAAATTTCCTAGCTTATGAATTTGCTAAAGGCTTTAATATGCTTTTAAATTTTTTAAGCGCAGATTTAAGTGGAATTTATCTTGATATCAGTAAAGATAGATTGTACTGTGATGCTAAAAATGGCGATCGTAGAAAATCAGCTCAAGTGGCAATGGCTTTAATCACTAAAGAACTTTTAAATTTACTTGCTCCAACTTTAACTTATAGTGTTGATGAGGCTTTAGAACATGCTAATGATTTAATTAAAGACAATATCGCTGATGTTTTTGATCTTAGTTTGAAAGAAAAATTTGAATATGATTTTGACATGGATGATAAATTTTTACTCAATGTGCGTGAGAAATTTTTTGAAAAAATCGATGCACTCAAAAAAGATAAATTGATAAAATCAACTTTAGAACTTAATCTTATCATGGATTCTAAGCGTTTTGATTTTATACCAAAAGATGAATTAAATGATTGGTTTATGGTGAGTGATGCTAAAGATGGCTTTGGTGAAATTTTGTGCGAATTTGAAATTGAAGATGAAAAGTTTAAGATCGCCAAAGCTATATCACATAAATGCCCTAGATGTTGGAAACTAGAAAGCCAGAAAGAAAACGAACCTTGTGTGCGTTGTAGTGAGGTTTTGAAAAATGTTTGAGTATCCTATTTCAAATAGTGTAGTGATTGCAACTATTTTTGTGATTGCTTTTTTCTGTGGTATATCGATTGTTTTGATTAAAAAATATGCAAAAAAATACAAGGAAGAAAAATGATAACTTTAAAAGAGGCCTTGAAATTATCTCAAGAAGAAATTCAAAATTTAAAAAAAGAATTAAATGAAAGAGCTAAAAAAGAAAGCCATCTAGGGGCTTATATAGAACAATTTTTAGGCAAAGATTTAAGTCAAAGTTGCGAAGGAATTCCTGTTGCTATTAAAGATAATATTAGCGTTAAGGGTTGGGAATTAACCTGCGCGAGTAAAATTTTACAAGGTTATGTAGCCCCTTATGATGCGAGTGCTATTGCGAATTTGAAAAAAAATGGTTTTGCTCCTTATGGACGAACCAATATGGACGAATTTGCGATGGGTAGTTCAACAGCGACTTCTTATTATGGAAAAACTCTAAATCCGTTAAATCCAAATAAAGTTCCAGGGGGATCAAGCGGAGGTAGTGCCGCAGCTGTAGCTGGTGGCTTAGCTTTGGCAAGTTTAGGTAGTGATACGGGTGGCTCTGTGCGTCAGCCTGCTGCTTTTTGTGGTTGCGTTGGATTTAAACCAAGTTATGGCAGGGTTAGTCGTTATGGTTTGGCTTCTTATTCTTCAAGTCTTGATCAGATAGGTGTTTTAACGCAAAATGTTGAAGACGCTGCGATTTTATATGATGCTATTGCAGGATACGATAAAATGGATAGCACAAGTGCAAATATTGAGTTTGTTAAAACAGCACCACAATTAAACGCAAATAAAAAACTAAGAATTGCGGTGATTGAAAATTATATCAATGATGCAAGCGAAGAGGTTAAAAAAGTTCTTTTAAAGACTATAGATATGTTAAAATCACACGGACATGAAATTGTTTATAAACATATGCTTGATTGTAAATATGATATAGCGGCGTATTATATTATCGCAACGGCTGAGGCGAGTGCGAATTTAAGTCGTTATGATGGTGTGCGTTATGGAAGGCGTTCTGAAAATATAGAAAATCTTAAAGATATGTATATTAATACTCGCAGTGAAGGTTTTGGAGAGGAGGTAAAAAGAAGAATTTTACTCGGAACTTTTGTGCTTAGCAGTGGATATTATGATGCGTATTATATCAAAGCACAAAAGGCTAGAGCCTTTATAAAAGCTAAATATGAAGAAATTTTAAAAGATTGTGATTTGATTTTTATGCCTGTAGCTCCAACAACAGCTTTTGATTTTAACGCTAAAAAAAGTCCTATTGAAGTTTATTTAGAGGATGTTTATACTATTTCTTTAAATTTAGCCGGTCTTGGAGGTATTAGCGTGCCAGTGGGTAAAGATAAAGATGGGCTTAATATTTCTGCCCAGCTTATTTGTAAAGCCTTTGAAGAGCAAACCTTGCTTGATGGTGCTTTAAGTCTTGAAAATATTATAAAGGAAGGAAAATAATGAATATAGTCAAACGTGCTTTAACCTTTGAAGATGTGCTTTTACGCCCTTGTTATTCTGAAATACTCCCAAAACAAGTTCAAATTCATACTCAACTTACAAAAAACATTTCCTTAAATATGCCTTTGATTTCTGCCGCGATGGATACAGTAACTGAACATAGAGCAGCTATTATGATGGCAAGACTTGGTGGGCTTGGGGTTATCCATAAAAATATGGATATCGCTTCTCAAGCAAGAGAAGTTAAAAGAGTAAAAAAAAGCGAAAGCGGGGTGATCATAGATCCTATTTTTATCGGTCCAAAATCAAGCATAGCTCAAGCCTTAGAAATTATGGCAGAATATAGAATATCAGGCGTTCCGGTAGTTGATGAGTCTAGAAAATTGATCGGAATTTTGACTAATCGTGATTTAAGATTTGAAAATGATTATTCTAATTTGGTTGAAAATGTGATGACAAAAGCTCCTTTAATCACTGCTCCAAAAGGATGCACTTTAGATGATGCTGAAAAAATTTTTAGCAAAAATAAAGTAGAAAAATTACCGATTATAGATAGTGAAGGTCATTTGGAGGGATTGATCACAATTAAAGATCTTAAGAAACGTAAAGAATATCCAAATGCAAATAAAGATAGCTTTGGAAGACTTCGCGTTGGTGCTGCTATAGGCGTAGGACAAATCGATCGAGTCGATGCTTTAGTGGAAGCTGGGGTTGATGTTGTTGTGCTTGATTCTGCGCATGGGCATTCTAAGGGTATTATCGATACGATAAAAGCTGTAAAACAAAAGTATCCAAATTTAGATTTGATCGCGGGAAATATCGCTACCGCAGCGGCTGCAAAAGCTCTTTGTGAAGCGGGTGCGGATGCTGTAAAAGTGGGAATAGGGCCAGGAAGTATTTGTACCACTCGTATAGTTTCTGGTGTGGGCGTTCCTCAAATTTCAGCCATAGATGAGTGTGCTATCGAAGCTAAAAAATACGGAGTTCCGGTGATTGCTGATGGTGGGATTAAATATTCAGGTGATATAGCTAAGGCTTTAGCAGCGGGTGCGAGTTCTGTTATGATAGGATCTCTTTTAGCGGGAACAGATGAAAGCCCAGGAGAGCTTTTTACTTATCAAGGAAGACAATACAAATCTTATCGCGGAATGGGATCGCTTGGAGCGATGCAAAAGGGCAGCTCTGATCGCTATTTTCAAGAAGGAACAGCTCAAGATAAATTAGTTCCTGAAGGTATAGAAGGACGTGTGCCTTATGTGGGCAGCATTAAAAGTGTGGTACATCAACTTTTAGGAGGACTTCGTTCTTCTATGGGTTATGTGGGCGCTAAAGATATACAAGATTTTCAAGCTAGAGCTGAATTTGTGGAAATTACAAGTGCAGGTCTTAAAGAAAGTCATGTTCATGATGTAACTATAACTCATGAGGCGCCAAATTATAAGGTTAATCAATGAGTTTTGAGGAAAAGATAAAAAAAGCCAATGAAGCCTTAGATAAATTAAATAATGATGAATTAACTTTAAATGAAAGTGTGAAAATATATAAAATGGGTCTAGAAAGCATTAAAAAAGCTAGAGAAGAATTAGAAAAAGCAAAATTAGAAGTGGAGAGTATCGATGAGTAAAATTTCAGCCTTGCAATTTCCTACTTTAGCTTTAAGTGAATCAAGATTGGATTATTATTTAAAAGCTTCAAAAGATAGTGGAGCCGATCTTGTTGTTTTGGGTGAATATGTCATCAATAGTTTTTTTACTGAATTGCTTTCTATGCCAAAATCCATGATAAAAGAGCAAAGCGAGGCTAAAAAAGAAAGCTTAATACGCCTTTCAAAAAAATATGAATTAGAAATCATAGCGCCTTTTGTCAGCGTTGAGAGCAAGGGTTGTAAAAAACTTTGTTTAAAGGTTTCTCCTAATGGTGTAAAAAGTTATGAACAGCAAATTTTGATGCCTTATAATCATTGGAACGAAAAAGGTTTTTTTAACAATAAATGCGACAAATACAAGCTCTTTACTTTTTCTTATGCGGGATTAAAATGCGCTTTACTTTTTGGTTTTGAAGTTCATTTTGATGGCTTTTGGAAAATGATCATGCAAAAAAAGATCGATTTGGTTATTATCCCTACGGCTTCAACCTTTGAAAGCAAAAAAAGATGGGAAGAACTTTTAAAAATGAGAGCTTTTTTAAATTCAACCAGTATTTTAAGAGTTAATCGTATAGGTAAGCTTAAAGAGGATTGGAATTTTTACGGCGATACTATGTTTATTGATGCTTTTGGTGAAATTCAAGAAAGACTTGGTAACGAAGAAGAAATGCTAATCATCGAGCCTACAAAATCAGACGAAGCAAAAAAACTTTGGTGTTTTGAAAAAATGGCAAAAGGTTTTGAAAGATAATAAGTGCATAATTTAAAAATATTTATTTTTATGTGCTTATAATATAATTTTTATATTTGAGATTTTATATGAGAAAAATTTTATTACAAATTATTATTTTTACTTTTTTATTTATAATTGTTTTTACAGTGAATAGAATTTTGATGCAAATTGGTTTTATTCCTAGTAATTTAGTTAGCGATAAAAGTGAATTTGTCCAAATGTATCTTTTAGGCATTTTTCACGATATAAGATTTCTAAGTGTTGCTTTTTTACCTTTTTTATTATGTGCTTTTATATCTTTGTTTTTTTCTCAAATAAAATTTAGTAGTATTTTTAAAGAAAGAATATCTAAAATTTATTTTATAGTTTCTAGTTTTTACATAGTTTGCATTGCTTTTCTTTCCTTAGGTTTTTCTTATGCAAAATATTATTATTATGAAATTTATAAAAGCAAATTTGATATTTTTATGTTTAGCTTAAAAGATGATAATACAAAAACTATTTTAGACATTATCTATAATGATTATCCTATTTTAAAAATTTTTGTATTTATGTTTATTTTTGGATTTTTGTGTATTTTTATTAATTCAAAGATTCTAAGATTAAAATTAAGAGCCATTAAGCTAAAATTTCCTATATTGATATTGTTAAATTTAATATTAATTGGAAGTTATATTGTGGCCTTAAGAGGTCCTTTTAAACATGTAGCTATCAATGTTCAAAATTATTCTTTTAGCGAATTTAGCGTTTTAAATGATACTATGCTAAATCCTATCATGGCTTTTTCTTGGGCTTTTAAACAATACCGTCAAGAAGAAAGTTTTAAAGCAATCAGTTCTTCAAAAGCCCAAGATCTTAAAAATAAACTTTTTGATGATTTATATACAAGTCCTAAAAATATACAAGCTGAAAAAATTCATCCTAGTGTTTTTGTCAATTTAATGGAAAGTTTTGGACTTAATTTGGCAGATTTTTCAAATGAAGAGCATAATTTTTTAGGTGCTTTAAAGCCACATTTTGAAAAAGATTTTGTATTTAAAAGATTTTTAAGTGCTTATAATGGCACGATACCAAGTTTTGCTAATTTGTTTTTTATAAGTCCATATCAAAATATCTCTACAAGTAAATTTCAAAAAACTTATTTAGATTTAACTCCTATTGCTGTTTATAAAAAAGCAGGATATAAAGTTATTTTTGTAAGCGCAGGAAATGGTTCATGGCAAAATGTTAAAAATTATTTAAGTGTTTTAGGTGTCGATGAAATTATTGATGAAAATGTTTTGATGAAAGAATACAAACAAGCTAAAACGAGTGAAAATGGTTATGGGATAGCTGATAAATATTTATATAAAAAAGTTTATGAGTTATTGCAAAAAAATCCTCATAATACCTTGATCATCGGCTTAACAATTTCAAATCATCCCCCTTATAAAATCGCACAAGAAGGTTTACCTAAGCTAGAAAATATCCCACAAGCTTTGCTTAACTTACTTCCTTATGATAAAAATAAGCAAGAAAATATCATTAAAGCTTATACGTATGCAAATAATGAATTTGGTAAATTTTTAGATAAGGTTAAGCAAAGTTCATTTAAAGATAGTGTTATAATCGCAGCTACTGGAGATCATAGAGTTCGTGAAATGGGGATTGATTTAAATTCTCAAAAAGCCTTTGCTTATAGTGTGTCTTTTTATCTTTATATACCTAAGATTTTGCAAAATAATCTTTACTATGATAAAAATCGTTTGGGTTCTCATAAGGATATTTTTCCTACTCTTTATGCTTTAAGTCTTAGCAATGCTCATTATTTAAGCGTTGGTGGAAGAAATATGCTTGCAAAGCCTACAAATAAAAAATTAGAATTTGCTTTTAATGATGTTGTATGGGCGGATAATGATGGAGTTTATATAGGAGATAAAGGATATTTTTTTGAAAATAATAATACTTTAAAAGATAACAATAAAGCTTTTGATCTTGACGCGTATCATAAGAATTTTGCTCAATTTTATAAAGAATTAAATTTCTATCAGTTGGCTCAACGTTTAGGTGTGGCAAAGTAAAGCTTATATTTTCTTTTTAGTAAAAAAGTGTTAAAATTTAGGCTTTTTAAAATAAAGGCTTAAAATATGCAAAAAATTCATTTTATTGGTATAGGCGGTATAGGAATTTCTGCACTAGCAAGATTTTTAAAGGAAAAAGGCTGCGTTATTAGCGGGAGTGATCTTAAAGAAAGTAAGATTACTAAGGAGCTCGAAAAAGAGGGCGTTAAGATCTTTATTCCCCATCATCAAGATAATGTTTTAAATAAAGACTTAGTTGTATATTCAGCGGCTATAAAGGAAGAAAATCCTGAATTCAAACATGCTAAATCTTTAGGTATGAAATGCCTTTCAAGAAAAGAGGCCTTACCGCTTATTTTACAAGATAAGCGTGTGTTTGCCGTTGCTGGTGCGCATGGAAAGAGCACTACATCGAGTATTTTAGCTTCTTTATTTGATGATGCTTCGGTGATTATAGGTGCTATTTTAAAAGAATTTGGCTCTAATATGATCTATAAAGAAAGCGAAAATCTTATTTTTGAAGCAGATGAAAGCGACAGCTCTTTTTTAAATTCTAATCCTTATTTAGCCATTGTTACTAACGCTGAAGCGGAACATTTAGATCATTATGAAAATCAAGTTTCAAAATTGCATCAAGCTTATACGCAATTTCTTGATATGGCAAAAATTCGCGTTATCAATGCAGAAGATGATTTTTTGAAAGATTTTAAGGCAGAGGCTTTGCGTCTTTATCCTAGCAAAGATATTAAAAATTGCACCATGAAAATAGAAAATTTTAAGCCTAAAATGAGTTTTGAACTTAAAGATCTTGGGAATTTTGATATTTTAGGAATGGGTTATCATCTAGCTATCGATGCTTCTTTGGCTATTTTAGCGGCTTTAAATTTTTTAGATGTAGAGACTATTAAAGTTAGACTTAAAAATTATCAAGGAATTAAAAAAAGATTTGACATTTTACATGCAGATGAAAGCTTAGCTTTAATCGATGATTATGGTCATCATCCTACAGAGATCAAAGCGACTTTAAAAGCAGCTAAAGAGTATGCTAAACTTGGCGGTTATGCTAAGATCACAGCTATTTTTGAGCCTCATCGTTATACGCGTTTATTAGCAAATTTGCAAGATTTTGTCCATGCTTTTGATGGGATTGATGAACTTGTGATTTTACCCGTTTATGCTGCAGGAGAAGAAAAAGTTGAAATCGATTTAAAAAAATATTTTCCTAAGGCTTTATTTGTAGAAGATATCAAAAGAGAGGGTAAATTTTTAGTCAGTGATAAAGGAAGGGTTTTTGATAAAGGACTCATTATAGGATTTGGAGCAGGAGATATTAGCAATAAATTAAGGCAAGCTAATGATTAGATTTTTTCTGTATTTTTTTATTTTCTTGTTTTTTGCTATTTTTGTTTTTGCTCTTAATAAAAAATCAAGTTTAAAGCTTAAATTAATTTATCTTTTTTTCTTTATATTTTTAATAGCTTTTGCAGTATGGTTTGAGTATAAAAATTCAAAACAAGATTCTAAAACAATACTTTTGATTGAAAAATTCAACCATGGTGAAAATATTGTTTGTAAAGAAGGAAATGTCTCAAATCAATTTTTCAATTATGAAAGCGGTACGCAAAGTTTTATTTCAAAAAAAGATAATTTGATTATTGATATAAAAAGATGTGAGTTATAGATGGAAGATATTGCTTTAAGGCTTGATTTAAAAGCTTATTTGGATGAATTTAAGGCTTTATTTGCAAGAGAAAAAGATATATTTTTGCAAGGGGATTCTCATTTGCATTTTGAAAGAATTTGTGAGCTTTCAAAGATAGATTTTAAGCCCCCGCTTTCTTTAAAAAAATTAGATTTTGCTTTAATGCATTTAAGCAAACAAGGTGTTTTACATTTAGCAGAAATTTATGAATTTGTTAAGATTTTTCGTTATTTTAAGTATTTAAAGGGTTTAAAATTTGAAACACATTTGAAAACTTGGCTTGAAAAAATCGAATTTCCAAGCGGGATTTTAGAACTTAGTGAAAAATTTGACGATAAAGGCGAGCTAAAAGAAAACCTAGATGAAAGATTGATCAATTTAAATACAGCTTTTAAAATGAAAAATGAAGCCATACAGGCCGAATTTAAAAAATACTGTTATAGCAAATCTTTAACCCCTTATCTTATGGATACTCAAATTCATCTTGTTAATAATCTAGAATCTTTACTCGTTAGAGGCGGTTTTAATCACGCTATAAAAGCAAAGATTATAGGAAGAAGCACCGGAGGAGGCTTTTACATCGTTCCTGAAGGTGTTGAAAAATTGCAAAATGATTTAGAGAAATTGCAAAATCAAAAAGAAGAAATTTATTATGAATATGCTAAAAATTTTTCCATTTTTTTAGCTAAAAATTTATTATTCTTAAAATTTATTAACAACGCTTTTGATTTATTTGATCATTATAGCGCTAGGGTTTTGATGGCTAAAAAGAAAGATTATGAATTTCTCTTGTGTAAAAATTCAGACGAGATTGTTTTAAAAGATTTTGCACATCCGGCTTTAAAAAATCCTAAAAGCGTTTCACTTGAATTTAAAAAGCAAGTTTTGATCATTACTGGGGTAAATGCTGGTGGAAAATCGATGCTTTTAAAAAGCATTTTAAGCGCTTGTTTTTTAGCTAAACATCTTTTGCCAATGCATATAAATGCAAATGAAAGCAAAATAGGAACTTTTAAGGAATTTGATGCCATTATTGAAGATCCGCAAAATGTGAAAAATGACATTTCCACCTTTGCAGGAAGAATGCTCCATTTTTCCAAACTCTTTACAAAGAAAAATTTACTTTTAGGCATAGATGAAATAGAGCTTGGGACAGATTTTGAAGAAGCGGCTTGCTTGTATAGTACTTTGATCTCTCATTTGATTTCTAATAAATTAAAAATCATCATCACCACACACCACAAACGCCTTGCTATGCTTTTAGCTGAAAATGAACAAGTTGAATTGATAGCGGCTTTATATGATGAGGAATTTTCAAGACCAAAATACGAGTTTTTAAAAGGCACCATAGGAAAATCTTATGCTTTTGAAACGGCTTTGCGTTATCAAATTCCGCCAAATTTAGTTAAAAAAGCCAAAGAGCTTTATGGGGAAGATAAGCAAAATTTAGAAGAAATGGTGAGTAAAAATATCAATCTTGAGCTTGATTTAAAGCTAAAATTAAATGAAGTGGATAAAAAAGAACAAAAGATTGATGAAATTTTACTTTCTTTAAAAGATCAAAAAGAAAAAAATGAAAGCGAATTTCGTCAAAAACTAAGGGACTTAGAGCTTAAATTTTATCAAGCCATAGAAGAAGCTAAAAAAACTATACGCTTAAAAGACACTAAAGAAAAACAAAGAAGTTTAAACAAAGCTAATGAGCTTAAGAAAAATATCGTTTTGCCGAGTATGGAGCAAAATGAAGAATTGAGAGTCGGGGATTTTGTAAAATATGAAAAGATTAAAGGAAAAATCGTAGGAATTTCTAAAAATGATGCTTTAGTGGAAAGTGAAGGGATAAAACTTCGTGTGCCTTTAAAACTGCTTAAAAAAAGCGGTGCCATCCCTAAACCTAGTCCAAAAACAAGTATAAATATCACAAAGCCTAGCAATTTGGGCGTGAGTTTGGATTTGCACGGGCTTAGAAGTGATGAAGCGATTTCAAGGCTTGATAAATTCATTTCAGATGCTTTGATAGCGGGTTTTGATGAGGTGATCGTTTATCATGGTATAGGCACTGGAAAACTCGCTTTTGCGGTAAGAGAGTTTTTAAAAACGCATAAAAGCGTAAAAAGCTTTAGCGATGCTCCGATCAATCAAGGCGGCTTTGGTGCTAAGGTTGTAAGGTTTTAAGAAGGGTTAAATTATGGCAAAAAAAGAAGCACAAACAGATTTATTTGTATATAAACTTTTAGAAGAAGCAGGTATAAATTTAACTTATCAAGGATCAGATATTAAAGAATTAAATGAAGCCTTAAAGAATGCTTCAAAAAAAGGAACTAATAAGCAAGGATATCCGGAATATTGTGGAGTAGTAAAAGATTTTGTTATAGTTATAGAAAATAAAGCAGATATAAATAAACACATTAAGAGGGATGAGAAAAATTTAATTTCTCAAGATCAAAAAGATATAGAAAATTACGCACTCAATGGTGTATTATGGTATGCAAAACAAATTATTGCAAATCAGACTAGTTATAAGAAAATTTTTGCTATTGCTGTAAGTGGTGATAGCAAAAGACATAGAATTACTCCAATGTTTATAGATAATGGGGCATTTATTAGAGAGCCTTTAGGAGATATAGAAACTTTTACGCTCTTTAATGAAAAAAGCATAGAAGATTACTATAAAAGAGAAGTTTTAAAAGAGGAGTCAAGCAAACAAAAGAAAAAAGAAGAGATTGAAAAAATTGCAGCAGTTTTACATGAAGATTTAAGAAATTATGGTGCGTTAGATGATAGGAATAAACCTTTGGTTGTGGCTGGAATTTTGCTTGCACTTGATGAAATGAAAACTAAAAATTTAACTTTAGATTATCTAAATAATGATGATATAGATACAGATGGTTTTAAGATTTACGAGTTAATAAAATCGAATTTAAAAAGATCAAATTTAGCACCCGAAGTAAAACTTGATAAGGTTTTAGCTCAGTTTTCTATTATTAAAGATACTAAAAAGATCAATGAAATATGTGAAATTGTTGATAAAAAAGGATTAAAAATAAATTCTACTCCTTTAAAACATTATACAAAGTTCATTAAAGAAAAAATTTTTGATGCTATCGATAGGATTAAAAATTCTGATGATTATTTAGGAATTTTTTATAGCGAATTTATGCGTTTTAGCGGTGGAGATGGGCAGACTTTAGGTATTGTGCTTACTCCTACGCATATTACGGAATTATTTTGTGATTTGGTAGAGTTAAAAGCTACTGATAGAGTACTTGATCCTTGTTGCGGAACTGGTGGATTTTTAATCACTGCTATGGATTATATGTTATTGCAAGCAAAAAATGAAAGACAAAAAGAAGAAATTAAAAAAAATCAGCTTTTTGGTTTCGAGCTTCAATCTTTTATGTTTGCAGTTGCTACGGCTAATATGGTTTTAAGGGGAGACGGTAAGAGTAATTTAAATGATGAGGATTTTTTAAAACAAAATCCTTTAAAACTTCAAGAAGAATTTAGAGCCAATATAGGATTTATGAATCCGCCTTATTCTCAAGGTAAAATAGATAAAAATTTAACCGAAATTGCATTCAGTGATCATTTATTAAATTCTATACTTAAAGATGGAAAAGTGGTAGTCATAGTCCCCCAATCTGCAATGACTGGAAAAAGCAAAGAAGAAAAAATAATTAAAGCAAATATCTTAAAAAATCACACTTTAGAAGGAGTGATTACTTTAAATAAAAATACCTTTTATGGAGTGGGGACTAATCCTTGCATAGCGGTTTTTACCGCTGGAATTCCACATTATAAAGATAAAATGGTTAAATTTATAAATTTTGAAGATGATGGTTATGAAGTGCAAAAACATAAAGGTTTGGTTGAAACCATACATGCAAAGGATAAAAAAGCTTATCTTTTGAAGGTTTGGCATGATGAAATAGAGGCTCCAAGTAAATTTTGTGTAAAAACAACCATAGAAGAAAATGATGAATGGTTGCATAGTTTTTATTATTTTAATGATGAAATTCCAACCCATGAAGAATTCGAAAAAACAATGGCAGATTATTTAACTTTTGAATTCAATATGATAACTCATGGAAGAGGATATTTGTTTGGTTTAGAGGATGATAAAGATGAAAGTTAGTTTAGACAGCGTAGAATGGAAAGAGTTTAAGATAAGTGGGATTTTTGAAATAGTAAATTCTAAGCCTTATCATAAAACCTCACTTCAAAAAGGTTTTACTCCTTACATTACAAGAACCTCATTTAATAATGGCTTAGAATATTGTGTAAAAAGTGATGGTTTAAAAATTAATCCTAAAAATACTATTTCATTAGGTGCGGAAAATGCAGACTTTTTTTATCAAGAATTAGAATATATTACTGGTAATAAAATGTACTATCTTAAAAATAAAAATATTAATAGATATACAGGACTTTTTTGGTTAAAATGCTACAAAATAGCATTAAAAATTGTGGGTTTGGTTATGAAAAAGGGCTTACTGGTACAAGACTTAAAAATAGAGCTTTGCTTTTACCTG
>NZ_JACHTP010000010.1:0-49923 GCF_020135855.1 Campylobacter sp. B0100352/1 | reverse complement strand
GTTTGGCGATAAAAATATATAATAATAAAGAAATAATTGCCACCATAATCAAAGAAGAAACAATTTGCACATAAGTCATTTTAAGAATTGGCTCGGTTACAATATCAAGTGGTTCGCCAATACATATGGTTGAATTTTCGTATTTTGCACATATAGCAAATCTTTCACTATTGTCTCTTTTTCTTGTATATTCAAAAGGTTCAAAATCCGCTTTTGTTTTAGATATAGCAGCAATTTGATCAATATTATAACCTTCTTTAAGTTGCTCTTTATCTGTCGCTGCAAAAATTTTATTGTTTTTATCAAATGCAAAAGTTCTTCCAGGATTTGCCTCATACTCTTGTTGTAAATCTTTAGTTAAAACATCAATTGCCAAAACTCCAATAAATTTACCATCTTTGTATAGGGCTTTAGAGTAGGTAAAACAAGGAAGTTTAGAAGTGATATCGACATAAGAAGGAGTTATATAAACATCATTTGTTTTTAAAGCTTCTTGATAATATTCTCTTGTTCTTGCATCATAATTATCTGCTTTTCCATAAATACCAAAATCTAACCCTTTAGAATCAGAATCAGAATCAGAAACAATTAATTCTCCATTAGGTTGAGCAATATAGGCTGCCAAAAATCCTCCAGCATCCCTTAAAACTTTAAGCTCCTCGCCCACATTTTCTTTAAGTGCTTGCTCACTACTCAATTCATCATAAGAAAAACCTGAAATTCTTTTACTATAATTTTCAAGAGCTTCCAAATTCTTTTCTTGAAATGATATAAGAGAGTTTTTAGCAACCTTTATATAACTAGTTTCTGTTTCAATAACTTCATCATAAATCAAGTTCTTTAGGAAAAAATAAGTTATAAAACCTAAAATACTTAAGCAAATTATAGTTATTAAACCTGCAACAAAAGAAACCTTAAATTTCAAATTTCCCATAAATATTCCCTTTTTCAATTTTAATAATTTTTACCAAAAGATGGTATTATAACGAAATAAGAATTTATTTTATATTAATTAAATACTATCTCTAAAATATTTAAAACAGGGTTTAAACAATGGTAAAAAAAATATTTTTCTTATTTGCAATTTTATTAAGCTTTTTAAATTTGACTTGGGCTAAAGATATAAAAAATCACAAAGATATCCCTACTGTAAGTGTGAGCATACCACCTCAAGCCTTTTTTGTTGAGAAAATAGCCGGAGATACTGTAAAAATAAATATTATTTTACCGCCTAATACCAATGAACATCATTTTGAATTTAAGCCAAGCGTTATGAAAAAACTCGAACAAAGCGAAATTTATTTCACTATAGGTTTAGAATTTGAAAAAATTTTTATTGATAAATTTCATCACAATTTTCCCAACTTAGAAATAGTCAATATGCAAAAAAATATCAAATTACTTGATTTTCAAGATTCACACCACCAAAAAGATCCTCACACTTGGCTAGATCCTGTCTTAGTGCAAACCATGGCTTTAAATATTTATGATGCCTTGATCCAAAAATATCCTGAAAATAAAAATCTTTACAAAGAAAATTTAAACAAATTTTTAGCAGAATTAGACAATCTTAATTTGCAAATTTCTTCAAAACTTGAAAATATAAAACAAAAAGAATTTATTGTTTATCACCCTTCTTGGGCTTATTTTGCTAAACGCTATCATTTGATTCAAATTCCTGTAGAAAATTTAGGAAAAGAGCCAAAGATAAAAGAATTAAAACAGCTGATAACTTTTATTAAAGATAAGCACATTAAAACTATTTTTGTTCAAAATGGCTTTCCTGAAAATGCAGCAAAAACCTTAGCTCATCAATGTGATGCCCAAATTTACATCATCAATCATCTTTCAAAAGATTGGGAAAAAGAACTTTTAAAAGTCAGTGATGCTTTATCTAAAGCTTTAAAATAGGTAATTTATGGAATTTTTTTCTATTAAAAATCTTAATTATTCCTATAATAAAGAATGTGTTTTAAAAAACATCGATCTAACATACAGTAATCAAGATTTTTTATCCATAATAGGTCCAAATGGTGCTGGAAAATCCACACTCATAAAGCTGATTTTAGGACTTTTAAATTCTCACAATACAATTATATTTAAACAAATTAAAAAAAGTGAAATCGGCTATGTTCCACAACATACTTTAGCTAATCCAAATTTTAATCCTAGAGTCCTTGAAGTCGTGCTTATGGGACTTATCAATAAAAAAAGATTTGGTTTTTACAAACAAGAAGATAAAAACAAAGCCTTAAAAGCTTTAGAAAAAGTCCAAATGCAAGATTTTTGGAATAAAAAAATCAACGAATTAAGCGGGGGGCAAAGACAACGCGTATTTATAGCAAGGGCTTTGGTGGATGAATGCAAAATGCTTATTTTGGATGAACCAACCGCAAGTGTTGATAGCAAATCAGCGATACAAATTTTTGAGCTTTTAAAATCTTTACATGAAAAAGGCATAGGCATTTTGCTTGTTTGCCATGATATCAATTTAGTTCTTGCTTATAGCGATAAAATCGCGCATTTAAATAAAGAATTATTTTTACATTCCAATCAAAAAGAAAAAAAGAAAAGTGATTTTTTAAAACATTTATACGAAAATCATTCCCATTTTTGCGATGTAGAAATGAGTTTAAATTCATGCTTGTGCGATCATAATTGCAAGGATAAAAATTTAAAAACATCACTGCACTTTTCTAAGGAAAAATAATGTTTGAAATTTTTCATTTCACTGTATTTCAAAACGCTCTTTTTGCGGCAATTTTAGTCAGTATTGCTTGTGGAATTATAGGAACTTTAATCATGATCAATCGGCTTTTTTCTATGGCTGGAGGGATTACACATGGGGCTTTTGGGGGTATAGGGATCGCTTTTTATTTTTCCTTGCCTATTTTACTTAGTACAAGCATTTTTACTCTCATCTTAGCCTTTATCGTTGCCTTTTTAGTCAAACATTACGAGCACAGAAGCGATAGTATCATTGCTGTGATTTGGGCATTTGGCATGGCGATTGGGATTATACTTATAGATTTAAGTCCTAACTATAATACTGATCTTATGGCTTATCTTTTTGGAAACATTTTAGCGGTTGAAAATGAGGATTTATACCTAATGGGTTTAATTGATGGGGTTGTGATTTTTTTAATGCTTTTATTTTATAGACAATTTGAAGCGATAAGCTTTGATGCTGAATTTGCAAAAGTGCGTGGAATTAATACAAATTTTTTCCATTATCTTTTGATTGCACTGATGGCATTTTGTATTTGTATTTCAATCCGCCTTGTTGGACTTATTCTTATTATAGCGCTGCTAAGCATTCCTAGTTTTATCGCTGAAAATTTTAGTAAAAAACTTGGTTTTATAATGATTCTAGCAAGTTTTTTAAGTATGATTTTTTGCTTAGGTGGGCTTTTGCTTAGTTATTATTTCGATCTTTCTAGTGGAGCTTGTATTATTATCGTTGCTTGTTTTGGTTTTTTAATCAACTTAGGCGTGAAAATCGTTTGCAAAAGGTAAGGGTGCGAACAAAATTTTTAACTTTATGCGACCTTCTAAGAAATTTAAAAAATCACTTGCTTTAAAAAAATACTCATCCTTTTTGCTTTTCTCTTTTAATTCTAAAGTCCTCCCGCACAAAGGATAAATAAGCCAAACCTCTTTTACCTTAAATTTAGCAGCATAGGCAAACATTTGATAAAGATCGCTTTGTGCGATAGAGTATTGTTTTTTATCATCACTATCACTTAGAATTTTCCATTTAGTATCTGCGATTATATGATCTTGGATATAAAGATCTGGTTTAAGCAAAAAACAATCTTCGCTGTTATTTTTATTCATTAGAAATTTAGTTTTATCTTGAGTTTTAATCTTAATTTGATCATTGGCTATTTTAAACATATGAGCTACATAATCTTCAAAAAGTTTTTCCATAGGAAAAAGCAAAGCAAAAGCTTCGTTACTTCCTTTATAAGGGGTAAAAGTTTCTTTTTGTAAAAAAATCCTACACCAAGAAAGCAAAGTTTCATAATAATCAAAATGTCTTGAAATTTTATACTCAAAATCCTTTTTATAATTTTTAGATAATTGCACATCATCAAGCATTTGCAAGGCTTTTGTGACTTTAAATTTATGCATAGTTGTTTTGGATTTTAAAAACTCAAGTGTAGATTTTATCAAACGATTTGGCGGAATATCCAAGATAAACTCATCGCTTTCTGTAAAAAATCTTTCTTTATGGATAAGATTGTGTTTTAAATTTTCACTAAAAAGCAATTTTCCCTTTAAAAAAGCCCTGTTATCTTGTATGCTCACATAATCTTTTTTTAATCCTTTTTTAAAAATCAAATCCAATTCTTCTAAAAACATAGAAATAAAAATTTCAAATAAAGGCATTTTAGAAGTTTTCAAAGATGAAATATGACTTTTTTTAAAAGGAGAATTTTTTAAGGTTGTAAGCAAATTTAACAAAAGCTGCTTAGAGGGAAAATTGTAATTTTTTTCATAGTTAAAATTTACAAATTTTTCTATTTTGATCTCGTTTTTAGGCTCGTTCTCTTGTATATCTAGTTTATAAATTTGTTTTAGTTGATGAAAATTTATTTTTTTTAAATTCTTATCTTTTTCTCCTTGATAATTTTCTAAATCGGTGCATTTGGGCAAAATCTCCAAAATACCGCTTTTTGTTTGTATCATACCCACATAATTTTTAGCTTTTAGCGTATTTTTATTTTTAAAACCTAAAAAAATTTCATTATTTTTAGCAAATTCTTCTAATTCTTTATAAAATTTATTTGCCCTATTTCCAAAATCTTTTTTTAAGTCATTCTCGCAAAAAGCTTGATACTCAATAACTTGAAAAACATTAGTCATTGTTTTTATTATTTTCTTCGGTTTTGTTATCGCTAATTTGATTTTCATAAATTTTTTGATACGTTTCTATTTCATCCCAAATTTCATTATCAAAAGGGTTAATATTATAAATAGTTTTCTCATCGTATGTTTCTAGCTTCTTAATGCTATGTAAATAATCATTTTCTTTATTTTCTGCTTTTTCAACCATACGATTATCATTTAAAACGGCATTTATTGAAGCATAATCATCGTAAAAATACTCTTGCAAAAGAGGGATGATTTTATTTTGAAAAACGCTCTTTAAATTTTCTAAATTTTTAACACCTATGAAAAACGCATGCCCTATAGTTTTTTCCCTATCTAGCAAGCATTCTATACGAGTATTGATAGCTGTTAATAGTTTTGATAAATCTACATCTTTATATTCTAAATTTTCTAATTCTTTAGGATTGGGCATCATCTCTACAAATTCAAAACGCCTTCTTAAGGCTGTATCAAGCGAAGTTATACTTCTATCAGCTGTATTCATAGTGCCTATAATATAAACATTTTCAGGTACTCCAAATTTTTCACCACTATAAGACAAAGTTACCCTTAGCTCTTCTTCTGCCCCTATTCTTTTGCTTGGTTCTATCAAAGTTATAAGCTCACCAAAAATCTTACTTACATTACCGCGATTGATTTCATCAATAATGATAATGTAGGGTTTCAATTCCGGTTTTTTGCTAACTCTATCATCTATTTGAAAACTTTGTTCTTTTTCTTTAAATAATTGAACTAATTGAAAATAATAGCTATCAATTTGTCTTCTATGCTTGTTATTTAAAATCTTTTTAATACTTCTTCCTTTTAAAACATCATCTTTGTTTTCTAAAAGTGTTTTAAAAATTTCTAAATTTAAATATAATTTTACACTAGTATCATCTGTGATAATTCTATACTTTCCATTATTTTCTTCTAGCTTAAATCCACCGCCTTGAGTTTTTTCTATAAATTTTTGTTGCTCTACTAATTCATCTAAAAAAACTTCTATTTTATTTTCTAAATTTTCATTCTTTGCAAATTCTTCTTGCGTTAATGAAGATTTTTCATAATTATCCAAAGCTTCTTTACAAAGTTCTTTAAAAATTCCATTTTTTATTTCGTATTCTAATTCTTTAGAACTTCTATTATCTTCGTTTATAACAGGTTTTATACCCTCTACAAATTCTTCATATCCGTAACTTTGATGAAAGGTAGTAAAAACTATTTGTCCATTTTTTACATACTCATCAAATTTTGCTTTTTTATCTATTCTATTTTCTAAATTTTCACCCAAAATTTCTAAAGCTTTATCTATAGTATGATAAGTCTTTCCTGTCCCTGGAGGCCCATAAAGAATTTGATTTAAAGATATATTTTCATCTTGTATATCTTTTCCAAAATGAACTTTAAAAAATTTCTCATAATATTTCAATGCATTAAAATACATATTACCATTTTTAAGATTTTCTGATAAAAAATTTTTATCTTTGTCTAATTTGTGTTTATTTCTATAAAATTCATTGTTATCGCTACAACTATACAAACTCTTATCTAAAAATTTCTTAGATATATTATCTATTGCATCAATATATTCTTTTATAACTTCATCGTGCAATTCACTTTTTAAAAAATTAAAAAATAGTTCTTTTATTTCTCTAATATAATTTTCACTATTTTCACCATATTCAAACCATAAAGGATTGGCTATTTTATTTATCATATCTATTAATGATAAATTTTCATCTTCTATTAATTTTCTATAAATTTCACATGTTTTCAATTTCTGTTTAAATTTATTTTTGGATATTACGTTTAAAACATCTTTTGAAAAAATATTAACTATTTTAATATTTTTTATATCTTGATAATGAAAAGCTATTTTCCATTTTACAGCATCCCCAAAATTTATCTTTTCTATCGCCTCTAAATCATTATTTTTACTTGCTTGTATTATTTTTACAATTATTTTTTTTACATTTTCAAAAGCTTCATCTTGGTTATTTCCATATTTAGATAACCAAGCATAATTTTGATTATACAATCTACCTTTAGAAGATTTTTTTTCACCCTCATCGTTTCTTCTATATATACCAAATTTAAAACTTGAGCCACCCCAAATGCTTCCTATATTGCCAAGTTTATTTTCTATCCAAAAAGTAAAATCATCTCTATTTGGATTTTCTTTTAACACACTGGTATATTCTTTTAAAGTCATTTCTTGGACTCTATCTAAAGTCCATACTTCTTGAAATTGTAAAAAATTATCCACCAATTCTTGAGATTCTTTTTTATCTAAATTCCACATTCAATTTCCTCTTTAGCTATTTTAAAAATTAATAAGCATTATAATAAATTATTTATTAATATTTAATAAATAATTTATTTACCACTGTACAAAAGTTCTAGCTTTTTTTATATCATTAAATTTAAGAGTGATTTTTTCATTATCTAAGGTTTGTAAATTTATATTTTCATTTTCAACGCTAAGAATTTTTGCCTCGATCTTTTCTTTTTCATTGGTTGTGATTTTTACAAGCTCATTGATACTTTTTTCAAAATGCTCTATTTTGCTAAGCTTTCTTTCAAGCCCACAGCTTGAAACTTCTAAAAAATATTCTCCACTTATAGGTGGTTCCACATCAAAAATAGGCGATAAAATCTCACTAAGCCTAGCACAATCATCCAAATTTATCCCCGCTCTTTCACCTTTTTCATTTAAAGGATTCATCACATAAATTCGGTAAATTTTTTTTCCATTTTCACTGACTAATTCACTATCATAAAGTTCTAAATTTGCTTCTTTGCATAAAGCCTCAAGATTCATTTTTTTCCTTTTTTATCTTTTCAAAAAGTGCATCCATGTGATTTTGATACTCGAGTCTATCATCAAATTTAAAATGAAAATTCGGACAGCGATACCAACCTTGCTCACTCATACAATAGTTTTGCAAAGCCCTTGATGCCTTTTTTAAAGTGTTAAGAATTTTTTCTTGCTCATGAGCATTGAAAAACATTTTATCAAGATACACAAAAGCATCATATCTGCCTTTTTTGCATTCTACATCCACAACGCAAAGATTTTTTAAATTCTCATCATCCAAATTTGCCAAAGCTTCAGGGATAAGCTCTTTTAAAATGCTTTCTGTGCGTAATTTTTTAATCTCAGCTGGATTCATAGACTTACTTTTTCTTCAACTTCTTTATAACTTTCTATATAATCACCCACTCTCATATCATCACATCCTTGTATGCCAACGCCACACTCATAACCTTTTGCAACCTCTTTAACATCATCTTTAAAACGTTTTAAAGAACTCACGCTTCCTTCAAAAACCACCACACCTTCTCGTATGAGACGAATTTTAGCCCCTCTATTGATCACGCCTTCTGTAACCATACAGCCCGCAATTTGACCCAATTTTGGCACATTAATCACTTGTCTGATTTCAGCTTGACCCAATTGCTCTTCAGAAATTATAGGGCTCATCATACCACCAAGCAAGGCTTTAACATCGTCTAAAAGATTATAAATAACATTGTAGGTTTTTATTTCAACACCTTTATCTTTAGCGCGTTCTTTGATTTCCCCTGTTGGACGTATATTAAAACCAAGCACGATAGAATTTTCACTCGCACTAGCAAGTTCAATATCGCTTTGTGTGATTCCACCTACCCCGCTATGGATGATATCGACTTTAATTTCATCGTTTCTTAATTTTTCCAAACTCGCTTTTAAAGCTTCTAGCGTTCCTTGAACATCTGCTTTTAATATAACTGGTAAAGCTTTGATATTGCCTTCTTTGATTTTAGCTCCAAGTTCATCAATGCTGACTTTTGTAGATTTGCTAAGCTCTTTTTGACGATTGTATTCATAACGTTTAGCCGCATATTCTCTTGCTTCTTTATCGGTTTTAACGGCGATTAAAATTTCACCCGATTGCGCTACCTCGCTTAAGCCAACTATCACTCCACATTCACCTGGCTTGATCTCTTTAAGTGCTTTACCTTGATCATCACTCATAGCCTTTATTTTTCCATAAGAAACACCCGCTACAACCGTATCACCTACTTTTAAAGTTCCATTTTGCACGATCACAGTAGCAACCGCACCACGACCTTTTTGTATGGAAGATTCTATAATGCTTGCTTTTGCGTAATTTTTAGGATTTGCTTTTAACTCTAAAATATCAGCCTGCAAAAGCACAATTTCGAGTAAATCTTCTATCCCCATCCCCGTTTTAGCAGATACACCTACAAATTCATAACTTCCACCCCACTCTACTGGCATGATCTCAAGTTCAGCAAGTTGTGTTTTTACCATATCAGGATTTGCACCCTCTTTATCCATCTTATTGATCGCTATGATGATAGGCACATTAGCAGCTTTTGCATGATTAATCGCTTCTTTTGTTTGAGGTTTAACCCCATCATCAGCAGCTACAACGATAATAACAATATCAGTGATACTTGCACCCCTTGCACGCATAGCCGTAAAAGCCTCATGACCTGGAGTATCGATAAAGGTGATCTTTCGATCATTTTTTTCCACCATATAAGCACCCACATGCTGGGTAATTCCCCCTGCTTCACCACTTGCAACACGAGATTTTCTGATAAAATCTAGCAATGAAGTTTTACCATGATCAACGTGTCCCATTATCGTAATAACAGGTGCTCTAGTGATTAAATCTTTTTCATCATCTTGAGTTTCATAATCTTTTACATAATCAAATTCATCCGCTTCATTAGTAATAGTAATTTCTATGCCAAATTCAGAGCCCAAAATCTCAATAGCATCTTCATCTAAAAAATCATTTTTAGTTGTCATCATACCAAGCATAAAAAGCTTTGAGATCACTTCACTTGTGCTTTTGCCTATTTTATCGGCAAATTCATACACTCTAATTTCTTTAGGAATTTCAACGCTTGTAATGGCTTCATTTTCTTTTTTTTCCACTTTTTTAGGCGGTTTTTTACGACTTCTTCTTTGAATTCCGCCTTCAGCAAAATTAACAGAATTACCCACAGCTTGGCGTAAAAAATTAGGCTGTTTTTTAACCATATTGTTCGGCTTTTCTTCTTCCTTAACGCTAAAATCAGGCAAAACAACCTCATCCTCATCATCTAAAGAAATTTCGGCAAAATCTTGATTTCCTAAAAGATCCATTTTTTGAGTATTTTCTTTTTTGACTGCGATATTAGGTTTTTTATCTTTTTTCTTCTTTTTTGCAGAATCATCAAGATCAGTATTTGAAAACATCGTTTTTAAATTAATTCTTTCTTGATTTGAAGGAGTATCAGCAGCACTTTTTGGTTCTTCTTTTTTTGCAAGTTCTTCTTCGGTTTTTTTCTTTTTAACAATCACAAGCCCTCTTCTTTTTGCCAAAGTAGCACTCGCTAAACTCTCTTGAACTTTTTCTTTAGGCTCTTCTTTGACTTCTTCTTTTGGCTTAATCGTTTCTACTTTTTCTACCTTTTCTTGTTTTGCTACAGTAGTAGTTTTTGCAGTTTGAACCTTGTCTTCTTTTGCTTTGGTTTTTGTTTTTTTTGCCGGAGTTTGCTTGATATTTTTCTTAAAAGCTTCGGGGATAACTTTAGTTTGTATGTATTCATAAATTCCCGCAGCAACATCAGGTTCTACGGCATTTGATGCGGTTTTGATATTGAGTCCTAATTCGTTGGCCTTTTCGATGATTTCTTTGCTATCGTATCCTAATTCTTTTGCGATTTCATGAATTCTAATTTTTGCCATTTAAAACGATCTCCTTTATATTCTGCTGAGTGATTTTTATATTTAATTTTTTACATATTTTTGAGAATGTGGCCTGAAATTTTTCATCCTCCATTAAAAGACAATGATTGCACAAATAAATACTACGACCAAAAGCTAAATTTTGGTATAACTCCGCCTTAAAAACCTTTAATCTATGCAATTCTTTTTGAAAAAAACGATTTTTGCAAACCACGCACATTCTAACCGGTTTATGTTTGTCTGCATTTTTAGAATTATATCTTTTTTTTTCATTTTTTAGCAAATTTCAAAACCTTTATTATCAAATTCTAAAACCAAAATTTTAAAATTTCTAAATTTTTTCTCAAGTTGCTGTTTTAAATAATTTGCATCCTCTTTATAAGCAAGATTAAAAAAACTAGAACCTGATCCTGAAAGAGTACTCATTAAAGCTTTGTTTTCTAAAGCAAATTTTTGCACCTCAAAAAGTTCGGGTAAATTTTTCATTCTATGATTTTGATGAATTAAATCTTTACTAGCTATAGTTAATAAATCGTATTTTTTTTCCAAAAAACAAGCTGTAAGAAAAGAAGAATGAGCTAAGTTAAATACGCACTCTTTAAGATTAAAACTTGATGGCAAAGCTGTGCGACTTTGCTCTGTGCTTATAAATACATTTGGAATAACTACAACAGCACTTAAATTTTCATCTATGGATTTTTTTATACTAAAAACATTTTCATTTTCAACTACAGAAGTTACGAATCCTCCCAAAACCGCCGGAGCTATATTATCAGGATGATTTTCATATTTTAATGCCTCATTTAAGATTTTTTGTTTTTCAACCCTAAATCCAGCCATTTCAAAAGCCGCTCCAATAGCTCCAACAATGACAGCAGAAGAGCTTCCAAGACCTCTAGATAAGGGAATTTTATTTTCAAAAATAAAGCGAAATTTTTCTTTTTTTCCACTCAATCTTTCATAAACTTCATTAAAAATATTCACAAAAATATTATTTTTTTTAAGGCTTAAATTTTCACTGCCTTCTCCATAAATACTGATGCTAAAAAAATTGGATTTTTCAATGATAGTGCTATTAAAAAGCCTTATGCTTAAACCAAGACAATCAAATCCTGGTCCTAAATTTGCACTCGTTGCAGGTACTAAAATTTTCAATATTGATTCCTAGTAAAATTATTTAAATTGCAGGTAAAAAATAAAAAGGTAGATTATCATCTTTTTTATTAAGCTTGCTTAAATTTGAAGGTAGGATAAACTCTCCTGAAACAGCCTTTTCTAAAACAATTTCATCCCCTTTTTTGACAAAACACATTTCCCTATGAGCACTGATGGGCTGATTATTATTCAACTCAAATGCGCTAATTGCAAACAAAGGGATATTTTTAACTATACTTAGGGTACTCAAACTCACATAAGAAATTTTAATCCCCATAAAAGAGCCTGGACCGTTAGCGTAAATAAGCTCATCAAAGGTGAAATCTTGAAGTAATTCTTGTAAAATTTTAGGTATAAATTCACTCGCTTTTTCATCGCTTATTATGCTTTTTACAAGAAGATCATTTTCATAAATACCAAGCATTAAAGGCTTAGATAAGGCATTAAGCAAGAGAGAAGTTTTTATGCAAAAACCTTTTCATAAGCTTTTTCATTTGCTTTTTCAAGACTGACAATCTCATAAGCTTCTTTATCTTTTAACACCTCTTTAGTGAGCAAGTGATTTAAATGATGGCTCCCAGCAAAAGATATATAATCGCCAAAAACTCTATATCCAAGCAAGGTTAAATCCCCAATAGCATCTAAAATTTTATGTCTTACAAATTCATCCTTAAAACGCAAACCTTCAGGATTTAAAATTCTACTCTCATCGACAACTATAGTATTTTCCAAACTGCCGCCAAGGGCTAAATTTTTATCTCTAAGCATTTGAACATCTTTTAAAAAACCAAAAGTTCTAGCTCTTGCGATATTTTCTATATAATTTTTTTTGCTGAATTCAAAATTATAAGTTTGCTCACCTATAACCGCATTATCAAATTTGATGGTATAATTAATGCGAGGCTCTTTAGTCGGTATTAATCTTACAAATTTATTCCCATCTCTTACTTCTATTGGTTTTTTAATAACCATAATTTTTTTAGGTGCATCTAGTTCTACAACTCCCGCTTCATCAAGCATCATACAAAAACTAATACTTGATCCATCCATAACAGGAGCTTCGTTTGCATTTAAAACAATACGCACATTATCAATTCCATAAGCATTTATAGCACTCATTAAATGTTCTATCGTTGAAATAAAACCGCGATCATCTCCTAAAACAGTGGCCATTTGAGTATTGATTACATTTTCAGGAATCGCTTTGTAACTTGCATTTAAATCACTCCTAAAAAAAACTATGCCGCTATCAGCCTCTAAAGGCTCAAGAGTAATTTCGATAGGTTCGCCTTTGTGTAGTCCTATTCCCACACCTTTTACTGATCTTGCTAAGGTTAATTGTTTCATTGTTTTTGTCCTAAAATTATTTTTTTTCCATTATTTAAAACTTTATAAATATTTTCCTCGATCCATTTTCTATCTTGCCATTGCTCCGGACGTGTTTCTACTCCTTGAACTAAAACGCCAAAATGCAAATGATCTCCAAGAGCTAAACCGCTTTTTCCTGTTCTTGCGATCACACTTTGACTGGCTATTTTTTCGCCAACATCAATATCTTTAGATGAGCAATGTCCATAAAGACTATAAACACCAAAGCCATGATAAACAATCAAATTAAGCCCGTAAATTCCATTCTTTTGTGCAAATACAACTTTTCCAGAATTATTGCTAAAGATTGGAGCTTCTCTAACACTAGCCAAATCTATACCCATATGGTAAGAATCGCTAACAAATTGACCATTATAAGAATAATATCTATGATCAGCAAAATCCCCAACTTTTAACGCATGTTTCAGTGGCAAAAATAAATTAAGGGAAAAATTATCAATTTTATCTTCTAAAACATTTGAAGTGATTTCATGTATAAGTTTTTCATTATCATTTCTTAAAGTTTCATTGACGAATTTAAATTTGTCAAAACGCGTAAAATTATTGTCCTTTGGAGCGTATTCTTGAGCTAAATTTTCAATTTTACCATCTAAGAAACTATCCGTAAGGCTGATATTAGAAACTTTATACTTTCTATTTAAAAAATAATACCTTATGCGCTCTTTAGAAGTATTTCCAGCCTTATCCGTTGCAATCACATAAGCTCTAAATTCATCATCTCTTGCATCCCAAGCAATAAGGGCTGCATAATAACCATCTTTAATATAAGGAGTTGCTTTAAAGATCTTTCCTCTATTTGTCTCGATATAAACTTGATCTAAGTTAGCATCTTTTGCAGAAAATACAACGCTAGCTGCCCCGCCTTGCTCGATTTGATAAGAATTGCTTAAAATATTTATTTTAGGAGAGGCATTATCGACTATAATCGCGATTTGTTTTTTTGCTTTATCTTGATCAAAAATATTCCAAAAACAATCATTTTCAGCAATGATTTCCATGATGAAAGATTTTGATTTTTCGCTACTTTTTGGCAAAGCAACTTGCAAAGTAATATCATTTAATTTTTGTATTTTTTCATCTGCAATTAACATTCCAGAATCTTGATCATCTTTTTTTAAGATAATTTTTACATTTTTAATAGAATGATTCTCATCTTTAATATGCACAGAAATAGGTTTTTCAAGATTTGTATAGACAATATCGGGCATAAGAATTTGAGGTAAGCTTTTTCTCACTATATCTTCTTTTTTTACAATAAAAAAAGCTGCCAAAACAACAAGGATTAAAAAATATAGATAAAAAGTCTTTTTCTTTCTTCTTGCCATCTTTTCTTCCTAAGATAAAAATCAATATTTTTAGTTTTTAAAAATTTTATAAAAATATAGTAAACACTTAAAATAGAGAAATTAAAAATCATAAAGAAGCTTAACTTAAATAAAAACAGCTTTAAAACATCTTGTTTTTGTTAAAATTTTTCTGATATAATCATAACTTTGTAATATAAAGCTTATTTTTAGGTAAAAAAATCAATGAAAAAAATTATCAGTGTTTGTTTATTAGCTACTTTGAGTAGTGCTACTGTTATAAAAGAAATTAAATTTAGCGGTTTAAATCATCTTTCAAATACAAGCGCACTTAATCTTACCGGTTTAAAAATTGGAGAAAAGCTAGATCTTTCTAAGGTTAATAAAGCCATACTTAATCTTTATAAGCAAAATTATTTTGATAATATTGCCGTAGAAGAAAATAATGGGATTTTAAACATTATTGTTACAGAAAAACCGAGTATTGCTAAAATCACAGTTACAGGAATTGCTTCCAATGATCGTAAGCAAATTGAAAGTATGCTCGGAATTAAAAGAGGAAATTTATTTGACGAATCAAGTGCCAAAGAAGCATGCGATCGCATTAAAAACTACTATGAAGCAAGAAGTTATTTTGACACTGTTGTAGAATACAAAACAAAAACTCTAAACAATACAGACGGCCTAGAACTTGAATTTATAGTAAATCGTGGAGAAAATATTATCATCGATAATGTTTATTTAAGTGGAGCTAAAAAGCTATCTTACTCCGATATAGAACCTGCTGTTATCAATAAAGAAAAAGAATTTATGGGCTGGATGTGGGGAAGAAATGACGGAAAGCTTAAAATATTTGAATTAAATAATGATAGCGCAAGAATTAGCGATGAGTATATGAAAAAAGGGTATTTAGATGTACAAGTTTCAGCTCCTTATCTAAAAACTTATACGGATTTATATCAAGCTGATTTAACCTATTTTATCAAAGAAGGCAAACCTTATAAAATTAAAAATATCTCTATAGAAAATCCTTTATTTGAAGAAAAGCAAAATTTAAAAACAGTTAAAAATCTACGCTCTAGCGTCGGTAAAATTATCAATATCGAAGATGTTAGAAAAGATGTAAAAACTTTAGAAACGCAAAGTGCTGATTTAGGTTATGCTTTTGTTGAAGTTTATCCAGATATCCAAAAAAATGATGAAACCCATGAGGTTACAATTAATTTTAAAGTCATTCCTCATGAAAAAGTTTATATTAGAAATGTAATTATTGCAAATAATTCTCGTACAGTCGATCGTGTTATACGTAGGGAATTATATATTACAGAAGGCAATTTATATAATAGAACGGATTTAACCGAATCCAAAAACGCTCTAAGAAGAACTTCTTATTTTGATGATGTTAATATTAAAGAAAAAAAGGTTGATGATACACATATTGATCTTATTGTCGATGTCAAAGAAGCTTCCACAGGTGCAATTTCTGGAGGTATAGGATATGGATCAAGTGATGGACTACTTTTAAATGCTTCTCTTTCTGATACAAATATTTTTGGATCAGGAATCAAAAGCTCGGTGAGTGTGGATAAAAGCGACGATACTTTATCAGGAAGAATCAGCTTAATTAACCCACGAGTTCTTGATAGTCAATATAGCCTAGGAGGAACTCTTTATTCTAATGATTATGAGTGGGATAATTATTCAGAAAAAAATTATGGATTTGATATTACTGTAGGTCGTCAATTTGCAAGATATTTTAATGCAAGTTTAACTTATAATTTAGAACAAAGTGATATTTATCATCTTAGTCCAACCCTTTTAAGAACAGGCTATGATCTTGGAAAAAGTATCAAAAGTTCTATATCTCCAGCCCTTTCATTTAATAATACAGATGATTATTATTTACCAAGATCTGGAATCATCACTTCGACAAGTCTTGAGTATGCTGGAATCGGTGGAGATCAAAAATTTCTATCCTCAAGCACTAAGTTTAATTTTTATCAAGGTTTGCAAGATTATATAGGCTATGATCTCATTTATCGCTATAAAGCTAGTTTTTATAAAGTTTGGAATAGAGGTTACTTACCAATCAACCAAAGAATTTATTTGGGAGGTATTCGCTCAATTCGTGGTTTTGAAAGTAGAACTGTAAGCCCTAAAAATGAATGGGGTGATGAAGTGGGCGGAACGATAGCTTTTGCCAATTCCGTAGAGCTTAGTTTTCCATTGATAGATAGAATCAAACTTCGTGGAAGTATGTTTTTTGATTATGGTATGATAGGACGTAAAAATTTAGATGAAATTAAAAGAATGAGTACGGGCGTTGGTTTAGAATGGATCACTCCTATAGGACCTTTACAACTCATCTTTGCTAAACCGCTAAATAAGAAAAAAGGCGATGATACGAGTACTTTTGAATTCAATCTAGGAACACGTTTTTAATATTTTTTAGATGCATTAATGCATCTAAAAATTCAAATACTTACTACAAATAAATTTCATTTCATAAAAATTTTACTAATTGCAAGAAAAGATAAGAAAATTTTGATATAATTCTTAAATTTTTTAAATCTAATTAGGTAGTTTATATGAATTTTGCAGATATTTTTTCAAAAATTAGAAGACAACAACCTAGCGTAAAAGAAGCACCAAATCACTGGGTAAAATGCCCAAGCTGTCATGCTTTAATGTATTATAAAGAAATAGAATCTTGTTTTAATGTATGTCCTAAATGTTCTCATCATATGAGAATTTCTCCTATAGAAAGAATCAATCTTTTAAGCGATGAAAATAGTTTTGTAGAATTTGATGCAAATTTGGAAGCTATTGATCCTCTAAAATTTGTTGATAGCAAATCCTATAAAAAAAGATTGAGTGAAAATCAAAATAAAACAGGCAAAAAATCTGCGGTCGTAAGTGGAGAATGTACAATTGATGGGATTAAAACTCAGCTAGTTGTATTTGATTTTTCTTTCATGGGAGGTTCTTTAGGATCAGTAGAAGGTGAAAAAATAGTTCGAGCCATACAAAGAGCCATCAGTAATAAAAATCCTTTAGTGATTGTAAGTGCAAGTGGAGGTGCTAGAATGCAAGAAAGCACCTATTCTTTAATGCAAATGAGTAAAACAAGTACTGCTTTAAAACTCTTAAGCAAAGAAAAAATTCCTTATATTAGCATCTTAACAGATCCAACCATGGGTGGCGTGAGTGCTTCTTTTGCTTGGCTTGGAGATTTGGTGATTGCCGAGCCAGGGGCTTTGGTAGGCTTTGCAGGAGAAAGAGTTATAAAACAAACCATAGGAGCTGATTTACCACAAGGCTTTCAAAGAGCTGAATTTTTATTAGAACATGGTCTTATAGATGCAATAGTCGAACGATCTGAAATGAAAAAATATCTTAGCGATGTACTTAAGTTTTTTTGCGGAAACTGATTTGCAAATTAATATTTTTTATATACAAAAAAGTGATGAATTTGAAATTTTAGATCAAAAATATTTTAAGTTAATATCTAAATTTGCCACAATTAAAGAATACAATCTTTTTAACAAAAAAATAGCTAATGCACAAAATCTTAATAATCCAGAACTAGCAAAAAAAAGTTATGAAGAAGTATTTAATGCACATAAAAAAGGCTTTAATATAGCCCTTGATGAAAGAGGCAAAGAGCTAACAAGTTTAGAATTTGCCAAAATGATACAAGATAAAATTGAATTAAGTTTTTTTATAGGTGGAGCTTATGGACTGAGAAAAGAATTTACAGAAAAATTAGATTTTAGCCTTTCGTTGAGTAAATTGACTTTGGCACATTATTTTGTTAAAACTTTGCTTTTAGAACAAATTTATCGCGCCTTTTGCATTAACTCCAATCACCCTTACCATAAATGAATTAGGAAATTTCATGAAAAAAAATGACTTAAACTTTTTTAAAGATAATATAGAGCAAAGAAAAAAAGCTATCAAAGAAGATTTGCACAGCAATTCTAAAGAAATTGAAGCCTTACACAATAGCGTTCCTAGCGATAGTGTTGATTTTTCAGTGATAGAAACAAATTCTCAAATTGATCTTGCTATCAGTGCTAATTTAAAACAAGAATTAAAAGAAATTGAAGAATCTCTCGATAAAATCAAAAACAATACTTATGGAATTTGTGAATCTTGTGATGACGAAATTGCTGTTGAAAGACTCAAAATAAAACCTCATGCAAAATATTGTATCACTTGTCGCGAAAATTTAGAAAAAGGAAAAATTTATGAAAGTTAAATTATTTTTGGGTGCTAGCCTTATTTACACTCTTATAATTTTTGCATTTGCTTGGTATTTAAAACTTGGTAGCTATACTCTAAATTTTAGGACTTATAATTTTGAGCTTCCGGTTATGATTTGGTTGATTTTACCTTTAATTCCTTTGATTTTTTTTGCTACTTTTCACATGATCTTTTATCATTTTTTACTCACTTTTAAATTCAAGCATTTCTTCAAAGACTCTGCCAAATTTGAAAGCTATATCCAAAATTTACTTTTAGAAAAAGAGTTAAATACAAGCTTTAGCACTCAAGAATTTAGAAAAGTGGCACAACTAGCAAAAATTGTAAAAACTCATGAAAAAATTCCAAATGAAACCAAGATCAATGAAATTCTAGATCTTATTGATGCTTTAAATAATCAAGAATATGTCAATATTTCTAAATTCAAGCTCACAAATAATAATATTTTATTTTTAAAAAATGAGCAAAATCGCATTCAAAATGATATAAATTATGCCTATTCTAAAATAAAAAACATCACTGAAATCAAAGACGAGTTTGAGGAATTAGCCTTTAATACTCTTCTTAAAAAAGGCAATTACGAACAAATCAAAAATATTAAAATTTCTAAAAATTCTCATCAAATTTTAAATTTAATCAAACGCTTTAAAGATGGAAATCTTGAACTTAATACCGCTGAATTTGAAGTTTTGCTAACTCATTCTCTCTTAAATGAAAAAGAATATTTAAGCATTGCGAAAATGAGTACTAAATTTTTTAATCCAGATGCAATACTAGGAATTTTTTCTAAAATAAAAAATGAAAAAAATGAAGCGTTAAAAGCATACTTATATTTACTTGCTGAATTTGGACTTTTAGATGAGTTAAGAGAGCAAATTAGAAAAGATGAAAAAAAATTCAGTGATTTTAAAGCCTTTTTAATCCTTAAAGAAAATAACATCAAATTTGATTTAAATCATCTTATACAATGATAGATTTTACCAATAAACCCTTATTTTTAGCTCCAATGGCAGGTTTTTCAGACTTGCCATTTAGAAATGTGGTTAAAAAATTTGGAGCTGATGTAACCATTAGTGAGATGATAAGCTCTAATGCTTTAGTTTATGAAAGCTCTAAAACTTTGCACATGTTAGAACGTTCCGAATTTGAAAAACCTTATATTGTGCAAATTGCTGGAGGCGATAAAGAAGTGCTTAAAAAAGCGGTTGAACTTCTTAATCAAATGGATTTTATAGATGGTATCGATTTTAACTGCGGCTGTCCTGTAAATAAAGTAGTTAAGCAATGTGCCGGTAGTGCCTTATTAAACGATTTGGAACTTTTTAAAACTTTAGTGGGAGTGATCAAGCAAACCAATAAAAAAAGATTGACAAGCGTCAAATTTAGACTAGGATTTAATGAAAAATATCCTGAAAAAATGGCTAAAATTTGCGAAGATTTAGGTGTTGATTTTGTAAGCATTCATGGACGAACAAGAAAACAACTTTATAGCGGAAAGTCTGATTATGACTCTATAGCCTTTGCTAAAGCAAATGTAAAAATTCCTGTTATTGCTAATGGGGATATTAATGCAAATAACGCGCTTGAAGTTTATAATATCACAAAATGCGATGGATTGATGATAGGAAGAGCAAGTATAGGTAATCCTTGGATCTTTTATGAAATAAAACATAATAAAAAAGTTGAAGAAAACTTAAAAAAAGAAATTATATTAACCCATTTTGAAGAAATGCTAAAGCATTACCAAAATCAAGCTGTAAGTATATTTCGTAAGCATTTGCATGAGTATTCTAAAGGACACAAAGAAGCTTCAGCTTTTAGAGATGAAATCAATCGCATCAATGATGCAAAAGAAATGAAGAAAAAAATAGAATCATTTTTCCAATCATTTTAAATTTGAAGTTTTTAAAAGATTAAAAACTTCAATAAAATTTTTTACTGACATCCCTCGCATTCTATGCTGCGATCGGCCACATTGACTTTTTCACTATTAGGGCTTTCACTTCTTAAATAATATGTAGATTTAACGCCAAGCTCCCAAGCGAGTTGGTAAATTTCATTAAGATAACCTCCGCTTGCCTTATCTAGCGATAAAAAGATATTTAAACTTTGTCCTTGATCGATCCACTTTCCACGTATAGCAGCTGCTTTTACTAAAATTCTTTGATCAAGCTCATAAGCTGGAGTATAATATTCCCAAGTTTCAAGGCTTAAATTTGGAACAACAACAGGTATCATGCCGCTTAAATTCTGCTCAAACCACTTACGCTTATAAACAGGTTCTATAGTTTGAGTGGTTCCTACCAAAATAGATATAGAAGAAGTAGGAGCGATCGCCATTAAATACCCGTTTCTCATACCATCTTTTTTTACTTTTTCTCTAAGTTTATTCCAATCACAATCACTTTGATTAAACAAGCCTTCTCTTAAAGTTAAAGCTTTAGCTTGTTCATTAGCAACATCAATAGGAAAAATTCCTTTACTCCAGTTTGATCCTTGAAAATCAGGATAAGATCCTTTTTCTATAGATAAATTAGAACTTGCATTGATAGCCTCAAAACTAATTTTTTCCATAATTCTATCAATCATTTCAAAATGCTCTTCACTTCCCCAATGAATTCTAGCTTCAGCAAGCATTTGCGCTTCTCCCATAACTCCAAGCCCTATAGAACGCGATTTTAAATTTGTATCTTTTACTTTTCTATGAGGATAAAAATTTAAATCGATCACATTATCAAGCATACGAATAGCCGTAGGCACAACGCGTTCTATATCTTCATTAGAATGTACTTTACTTAAATTAACACTTGCCAAATTGCACACAGCGGTTTTGCCGTCATTTTTGTATTTTTCAACTATATAAACTTTATTGCCATCAATACTATCTAAAGTTGAAATTTTCTTAGCTGATTTTTCATAGCCACCATCTATAATAACACGCTCTTCTTCATCATAATGTCTCTCATCGCCGTTTTCAAAAACAACTTTAATTTGATAATAATTAGCATCGGTATTTTGAAAAATTTCAGTGCATAAATTTGAACTTCTAATGATTCCAACGTGAGAATTTGGATTGGCTTTATTAGCAGTATCTTTAAAACATAAAAATGGCAAACCTGTCTCAAAATAATTTAACAATATTTTTTTCCAAAGCTCTTTAGCCTCTACGATTTCTTTAACTATATTTTCATCTTTTTCATATTCTTCATAGCGTTTTTCAAATTCTTCACCATACAAATCACACAAATCAGCTGTATCAGCAGGATCAAAAAGCGTCCATTTATCATTAGCTCTAACCCTTTTCATAAAAAGATCATTGATCCATAAAGCAGGGAAAAGCTCATGTGCTCTACGTCTTTCCTCTCCGGAATTCTTTCTTAAATCTATAAAATCGCCTATATCCATATGCCAAGGCTCTATATAAACCGCAATAGCACCTTTTCTAGTTCCAAGTTGATCTACAGCCACCGCAATATCATTTGTAATTTTTAAAAAAGGAATAATCCCTCCGGCTGCATTTTTATGTCCGTCTATGCTTCCACCCATAGCACGAACTTTAGACCAATCCCAACCTATACCACCACCAAATTTAGATAAAAGTGCCATTTCTTGATAAGAATCAAAAATTCCTTCAATATTATCAGGAGTACTTCCTATATAACAAGAACTGAGTTGATGTCTAGTGGTTCTAGCATTTGAAAGAGTTGGGGTAGCAAGCATAATTTCAAATTTAGAGATCAAATCATAAAATTTTTTAGCCCATTCTCCAGGATTAAATTCATTTTGCGCCAAAAACATAGCTATAGCCATAAACATTTGCTGTGGAAGTTCTATGGGCATACCCTTACTATCTTTGATCAAATAGCGATCATATAAAGTTTTAACACCCAAATAAGTAAATTGCATATCGCGTTCAGGCTTAATATAGTCATTTAAATCATCTAAATCATATTTTTCTTTTAAGCCTAATAAAATTCTTCCTTCTTTTTCTCCTCTTTCAAAATAATCACGTAGGTGATTATAGCGATTCATACCATTAACTTTTTTATACAAATCAAACAAAAAAAGTCTAGCAGCAACAAAAGTCCAATTTGGACAATCAATATCTATCTTATCTACAGCCGTTTTAATAAGAGTTTTTTGAATTTCTTCGGTTGAAATTCCATCCCTAAACTGAATTTTTGCATCAAGCTCTAACTCACTTAAACTCACACCTTCTAAATCTCTCACAGCATCAAAAGTGCATTTTTTAATTTTAGAAATATCTAACTCTTCTGTTCGGCCATTTCTTTTTATAACTTTCATTGTTTTCCTTGCTTAATTATTTAAATGTTCTTGCAAAAATAGCATCAATATTTTTTGTATAGTAATTATAATCAAAACATTTACGTATATCTTCTTCGCTTAAACTTTTTCTTAAATCTTCATCATTTAAAAGTGCGATTAAAAATAAACTTTCGTTTTTATCATTGATTGCTTCTTTGCCATTTTGCAAATCAGCCCATACCTTCATAGCATTTCTTTGAACGATTTTATAAGCTTCCTCGCGACTAATTCCTTTGAAAGGAAGTTCTAGTAAAACACGTTGAGAAAAAACAAGTCCTCCGGTAAGATTTAAATTTTTCATCATATTTTCTGGATAAACTAAAAGATTTTCAATTAAATTTGTAAGACGTGCAAGCATAAAATCTGCTGTTATAAAAGCATCAGGTAAAATAAATCTCTCTACACTAGAATGAGAAATATCTCTTTCATGCCAAAGTGCAACATTTTCCAATGCTGGAGTAACAAAAGATCGAAGAACTCTGCAAAGTCCTGTAATATTTTCACTCAAAACTGGATTTCTCTTATGTGGCATTGCCGAACTTCCTTTCTGCCCTGCACTAAAAAATTCTTCAGCCTCATAAACTTCCGTTCTTTGAAAATGCCTTATTGCCACAGCGATTTGCTCACAAGATGAAGCTAAAATCGCAATAGCTGAAATCACTTGTGCGTAACGATCTCTTTGGATAACTTGATTTGAAACTGGAGCAGGTTTAAGATCTAAATTTTTGCAAACCTCTTCTTCAAATTCCAAAGGAGCGTGGGCGAAATTTCCCATTGCACCGCTGATTTTTCCATAACTAATCACTTCTTTAGCGTACTCTATAAGATCTTTAGCGTGCAAAATTTCATCATACCAAATTGCCATAACCAAGCCAAAAGTTATAGGCTCACCATGAATTCCATGACTTCTTCCAACCATTAAAGTATTTTTATGCTCCATAGCACGTTTTTTTATGGCTTCTAAAAGCAATGAAATATCCTCTAAGATAAGCTCCAAACTTTCTTTGATTTGTAAAGCAACCGCGGTATCAATGCAATCAGAACTCGTCATTGCATAATGCACAAAGCGACTCTCTTCTCCCAAACTTTCACTCACACTTGTAAGAAAAGCTATAACATCATGTTTGGTTGTTTTTTCAATTTCATCAATTCTATCAATGTCAAATTTTGCATTTTTTAAGATTTTTTCACAGTCAGTATCATTAATAAGACCTAATTTATTCCAAGCTTTTACAGCTGCTAATTCTACTTTTAACCATGCATCATATTTGGCTTTAACATCCCATTTTTTAGCCATAATTTCTCTGCTATATCTTGCAACCATGCTTTTAAACCTTTTTTAGTTATAATTTTAAAATGAAAAAATGGAATTTTATCTAAAAAATTCTAAGAAAGAAGTTAAATGCCCTATATCAAAACAAAACTACCTAATAATGGAAAAAAGGCGTTTCAAGTCCTTATGGAGGCCTTAAAAATTCCCATAAATGAGGCACAAAGACTGATTGATAAAAAAAGACTTTTTTGCGATGGAAATTTAGTTGAAGAAAAAAATAAAATTTTACATGGAACGATAGAATTAATTGTTTATGAAACCCATCCAAAGGGAGTGGAGATTGTATTTGAAAATGAAGATTTTGCCGTACTTGAAAAACCAAGTGGCGTTCTTAGCCATCCTAATGGAAGGCATTGTCAATATAGCCTTAGTGATGAAATTTGGCATTTATGGGGAAAGCAAGCCTGTATAGCCCATCGTCTTGATAAAGAAACCAGCGGTTTAATCCTCGTTGCAAAAAATAAATATGCTCAAATTGAATTTAAAACCATGTTTGAAAAAAGACAGATTCAAAAAGAATATTTAGCTTTGGTTTTAGGAAAAGTAGAAAAAAATTTCAAAATTGATGCTTGTATAGATTTAATCAAAAATTATCACGATGTAAAAACCAGAATGCAAATTTGCGAAAAAGGAAAACAAGCTTTGACCGAATTTGAAATTTTGAATTTTTTTCCTAAACACAATTGCACACTTTTACTTTGCAAACCCTTAACAGGAAGACAGCATCAAATAAGAATTCACTTACACCATGCAAAATATCCTATATTAGGCGATCCACTTTATGGCTTAAAAAAAGAAGAAATTGAAGCGATATTAGATGAAAAAATAAATTTGGAAGAAAGAATCCATCTAACAGGTGCTAAACGCTTATGTTTACATGCTAAAACATTAAAATTCATTTTTAGAGATCATCAATTTATCATTGATTCTAAAAAAAATATTGAAAATGAATTTATACAAGCCTTATATATCTAATGCTTTAAAAATTTATTATTAATTAATAAATTTTACATTATGATTATAAAACTTTTAAAAACAAGGAAACTAAACAATGAAAATATTTTATACAATGCTATTTTTAATAACAACAACATTTGCAATTGATATGATCACTCCACTTCCAGATAAAATACCTTATGATAAACAAAAAGCTATCCTTGGAAAAAAATTATATATGGATACCTCTTTATCTAAAGATGGAAAAGTATCTTGCAATACCTGCCATAATATTAATAATTATGGAGTGGATAATACCACAAATTCAACAGGGGTGAATAATCAATTAGACACGCCTTTTAACACACCAACGACTTTTAATTCTGTGTTTAATTTTGTCCAATTTTGGAATGGACGGGCACAAAATTTACAAGAACAAGCAAAGGTGCCTTTATTTAATCCTAAGGAAATGGGTCTAACTCCAGAATTTCTCTTAAAACAAGTCAATGCAAATGCTGATTATGTAAAAAGTTTTAAAGACATTTATGGGGAAGTTAGCGTAGATAACATAGCTGATGCAATTACAGAATTTGAAAAAACGCTCATCACTCCAAATTCTCCTTTTGACAGATATTTAAAAGGAGATAAAAATGCAATTTCTGAAAAAGCAAAAAGAGGCTATGAAGAATTTAAAGCTCAAGGTTGTATTTCTTGCCATCAAGGACAAAATATAGGGGGCAATATGTTTCAAAAAATTGGCATTTTTCAAGAATATCCTAATCAAGAAAATTTAGGACGCTATGAGATTACAAATAAAGAGAGTGATAAAATGGTATTTAAGGTACCAAGTCTTAGAAATATAGCCAAAACAGCCCCTTACTATCATGATGGAAGTATACCGACTTTGGATGCTTGTGTTCAGTTTATGGCCTATTATCAACTTGGAAAATTTTTAGATCAAGAAACCGTAGATGATATAGTAGCTTTTCTAGAAAGTTTAACAGGAGAATATCATGACAGCATCCAATAAAAAAATTTCTTTTTTATATCAATTTATTTTTTTAGCAATTTGCACACTGGTTGCTATTTTTATATTATTAGGAATTATTTTCAATAATTACACCTCAAGTAAAAATACCAAAGAAATTATAAATACTTTACAGACGCTTCAAATTTTAAATACACGCATCGATAAAGTTTTTCAAAATAGCTTTAATTTTATCAACTATGATGAAAGTGTTGCAGCTGTTAAACAAATGGAAGATATGTTAAAAAAGCTTAAAGAATTAGGGATTGATGATTCTCATGCTGAAGCTATTTTTAAAGAAAAATTAGCACAATTAGATCATTTTAAATCGGCTAATTCCATCGCCGTAAATTCTAAATTTTATCTTTTTGAATTAGCTAAAGATTATTTCAATGAAACTGAAAATAATTTAAGCAAAAAAGATTCTCAAAATTTAAAGACAATGAATGCTATTCTTAGAATTGTTGCCACAGAAAATGTTTTAGAAAAAACCACATTAAAACATTTAGATGCCTTGATACAAAATTTATCAATGATGAAAAATAATGATACTTTAGATCTTTTTGCAACCCATTATAAAATGATCTTAAAACAAATCCAAATTATGCAAAGCGAATCAACTATTTATACTAATTCTACTTTAGCTAAGGAACTCAATCGCCTTAATCAAATCACACAATCAAATATTGATAAAATTAATATACAAAAACTATACGTAGCAATTGGGGTTTTTGTTTTGGTTTTTGTTTTACTGATTTTATTTATCTCTATTACTTTGAAAAAAATCATTATTCCTGTAAGAATCTTAGAAAAGCTAAGTACTAATTTAGCCAGTAAAGAAGCCAACTTATCCTCTCGCTTAAATATAGATCCAAAAAGCGAACTAGGACAAAGTGCTGCACACATCAATTCTTTTATTTCAGTTGTTCAAAATTCTGTACTTGAAGCTATTGAAAATGCAGAAGCCAATCATAAAAATTCCGAACAACTAAAAAATAACGCTAACACACTTGAAGAGAGTTCTAATTCCCAAAATAATCAAATTGAAAATGTGAAAGAAATTACTAATGTTTTAGATGATCACATTATACTAGCTGGAAATTTGGCACAAGAAAGCGTTGATAATATGCAAGATATGCATTTATTGATGAATAAAGTTGGAAGCACTCTTACTCAACTTGTTAATCTTATTAATGAAAACAATGCAAAAGAGCAAAATGTTGTTGTCAATATGGATAATTTAACCCAAAGTGCCGACAATATTATAGAAATTACTAATTCTGTTAGAGATATAGCCGATCAAACCAATCTACTTGCTCTTAACGCAGCTGTTGAAGCAGCTAGAGCAGGAGAACATGGACGAGGTTTTGCAGTCGTTGCTGATGAGGTTGGAAAACTTGCCGATAAAACAAGTAAATCTCTTTTAAGTATCAATGCTACTGTTAATACTATCGTGCAGCAGATCAATGATAATAAATCTTTAATGGATCTTATTCACGAATCCATGAAAGAAACTTCTGACAAAACCAATAGCTTACAACAAGAACTCATTAACTCTATGCACAAGTTAGAAAGCTCTATACAATCGACTCAATTTATGAAAGATAAAAGTACGCAAGTGCAAGAAAAAATGGTTATTTTAAGAGATAGCGTTGATAAAGTAAATGAACTTGCTAACCTTATCAAAGATCTTTCTTGTGAAATTAATAATATTTCTAGCAATGTCTTCAATGGAGCTTCTAAACTTTCACAAAAACTTAATAATTTCAAATAATTTTTTCCGTATTTTATAAATACGGATTAAATATTTTATGTTTATTTTATTTTAATGGGGTACAATTTAATAACTTTAGCTAAAAAGGAGTTATTATGGAGTTTTTGGAACTTTTATTAATTTTTGTTGCCTTAATACTCATCATTAAAAAACCAGAAAAAGAAAATCTGGCTTTTAGTTTAGTGATGATAGCTTGGCTTATGATGATTGTTTTTTATGTTGGTCACAAATCAACTGGACTTTTAACCATAATGAATTTGTAAAAAGGATAAAAAATGAACGAAATTAATAAAGCAAAAAAATTTTATACCTTAATGTGTCTAGCGGGTTTTTTAATCATACTTTTACCCGTAGGAACTGCAAATATTATTTTTGGTTATTTTCTAGCTGACAGCCCTTGTGTGCTTTGCTGGGGACAAAGAGAGGCGATGATTTTTATCGGAGTAATGGCTCTTTTCATAGTTCGCTATGGAATGAAAGGAAAATATCTAGCTGCTCTTTTAATCATGACTGCAGCGGGTCTTTATCAGTCTTTTGCGCATTTTGGAAATCATGCCATGGAAGATTTAGATCAAGGTTTTGGTTTGCCTGTTTTTGGAATTCATACCTATTTTTGGGCTGAAGTTGTATTTTGGGCAGTTGTATTGCTTTTAGGTTTCATTTTTATTTTTGCACCAAAATTCAGTGCCTTTGATAAAGAATTAAATGGTGAAAAATTTAGAAAATACACAGGCTTCTCACTTGCTGCTGTTGTTATTAGCACTATTATTGTAGCTTCAAATGTTTTTCAAGCTTTTGTTGGAACTGGCGTATTTCCTTATGTAGGTCAAGGAGATCCTGTAAGATTTACCCTTAATCCAAAATATATAATTTGGAGCACAGATAGCTGGAATGGATTATGGCAAAATATCTCTTTCTTAGGAAAACGAGATGTTAAAGCTCCTGATTATGCTTTTGCACCAGCAAGTGATAAACTAGGAATTAAATTTGATAATGATGTTAATAATTCTCCGTTTGCAAAAATTGATGAAAATCTAAAAATATTAGATGAACAAACCATTAGCTTTAATAAAGCGATCAATACACTAGATTTTATCAACAATGAATTTGTAGCAAGTTCTAAATGGGATGTTTATTTCTTAGACAACAACTTCACTACAAAAGATAGCTTTGAGCTTGATCCATATTTTTCAGCAAGCATCGATCCTATCGTAGGAATTATTCCTTATATGAATGATAAATTTATCCTTATGGGTTCTAATAAATCTTTCTTAAGATTTAAGAAAAATCCAAATGCGGACGACACTTTACAATATGCTGATTTTGTAAAAGGAGCTAATCACTTTGAAGGTCAAGGAAAAGATCTAGGCCGTGGAAGATTAAGTACTATAAGATCTAAATTTAATCACGTAGCAAGTATGACTACAGATGATCAATATTTTTATCTTGCTACAGTTCCAAACAATAAAGACGCTAAAACCTTTGTTATTTCTAAATACTCTTTAAAAGATCTTGTTTTATCTGGAGAATTTACACCAAAAGCAGATCTTAAAGAAGGTAAAACTTTAGGGGATCTTTATATTACTTCAATGACTGATAAAGATGGAAAAATATACGCTTTAAGTAAAAATCATAATGTTATAGCAGTGATTGATCCAGTTAAAGAAGAAGTTGTTAAAACTCTATCTTTTCCAAATACTATAACTAATGCAAGAAGTATTTTCTTTAAAGATGGAAAAATAAATATTCTTTCTTATCAAGATGGAGCAAATAAACTCTTTACTCTAAATTAAAACTCAAGTCCTAGTTAAAGCTAGGACTTTTGCATTTTTAAAAGCTTAAATCCAAAATCATCTTGATATTCCCCTACGATTTGAAAGCCAAATTTTTGATAAAATTTTAAAGCTTTTTTATTGTCAAAATTAACTTCTACTTTATTTAACTTAAAATCCTGCATCGCCTTTTTTAAAAGTTGAGATCCAAAACCTCGATTAAAAAACGAAGGGTGTATAAAAAGCATTTGAATTTCTTCTTGATGAAAACCTAAAAAACCTGCCAATTCATCTTTTTCATAAGCAAATAAAAATTCTAATCCTTTAAAATCAAAATCCATTAAATATTTTTTAATGATTTTAAAATTCTTTTCATCTAAAAAATCATGACTTGCCTTAACACTTTCTTCCCAAAGCCCTAAAAGCTTTTCTATTTGAGTTTTGCTTAATTCTTTATAGTGTCTAATCATTTTTATATTTAATCCTATCTTTTATTCCTGCTTTTTTAAAACCTTTTAAACGAAGCAAACAGCTATCACATTCCCCACAAGCTTCATCATTGCTTTCATAACAAGACCAAGTAAGCTCCAAAGGCACATTTTCTTTTAAAGCTAACTCAACGATTTGCCCTTTATTGAGATTTATAAGCGGAGTTTTTAGTGAAACTTTAAAATTTTTACTCGTTCCATTATTGATAAATCTCTCTGCTTTTTCTATAAATTCACAAGTACAATCAGGATAACCACTACCATCTTCTTCCACAACCCCTATAAAAATACTTTCACAATTTTCTTTTTCAGCTAAAGATCCCGCAATGCTTAAAAAAATTCCATTGCGAAAAGGAACGTAGGTTATAGGTGGAGTGTCGCTATTTAAAAGAAGTTCATTTTTAGGTATATTTAACTCCTTATTAGTTAAAGCATTTCCTCCTATGATCTTAATAAAACTTACATCCAAAATATAAGATTTTTCAACTTTTAAAGCTTGGCAAATTTTTTTAAAACATTCTCTTTCTTTTTCTTGAGTTCTTTGTTCATAATCAAAATGCAAAGCTACGATCTCATAGCCTTCTTTTTTTGCCAAATAAGCACACAAAGTGCTGTCCATTCCACCGCTGATTATGCAAAGTGCTTTTTTACTCATTTTTATCCTTAATTTGTTATAATTTTTGTAATTTTAACGAATTTTTTAATCTAAAAATATAAAAAGGCAATTTTATGATAAATATAAAACTCATAGAACACATTTTTAAAGCCGCTTCTATTAGTCGCTGGAATGATTACCCAAGAATGGCAAATTTAGTTGAGCTTGATAAACAAGCGCATAAATTTATTATTGCTTATTTTATTGCTAAAATGGAAAAAGATGTTGATATGAAAATGATTATAGAAGGGGGTATTTTTGAGTTTTTAAGTCGCGTTGTGGTGACCGATATACGCCCTGATGTTTATCATGAAATCGTGCGTCAAAAAAAAGATGAGGTTAATGCTTGGGTTTTAAGTAAAATCGAGCCCATGATAGCAGATATTGAAGATGGAGAATTTCTTAAACGTTTTGAAAATTATCTTAATAATAATTCCTATGCTAAAGAAAGACTCATTTTAAAGGCTGCTTCTTATTTTGCTACTAGATGGGAATTTAATATCGTTTATCAAACCTCAGCTTTTTTAAATGATATTGACGATATTAAAAACAAAGTTGAAGAAGAATTGGAAGATTATTACGAGTTAATAGGAGCTAGAAAAATCGCTCTAAATCAAAAAATAGCAAAAATAATCGATCTTAGCGGAAGATTACGCTTTCAAAAACGTTGGGCACAAACTCCAAGAATTCCAGAAACTGCGGTGCTTGGACATATGTTAGTAGTTGCAATTTTGGGTTATTTTTATTCTTTAAAAATCAAAGCTTGTGATAAAAGATTAGAAAATAATTTTTATTGCGCTTTATTTCATGACTTACCAGAAAGCCTTACAAGAGATATTATTAGTCCTGTTAAATATGGCATAGAAGGTCTTCATGAAATTATAAATGATTATGAAATGAAACTAATCAATGAAAAAATTCTTCCTTTTGTACCTGAAAATTTAAGAGCTGAATTTTCTTTTATACTAGGCATTAGAGAAGGAAGAGCTGGAGAACCTAATTTTGTAAAAAATGAATTTGAAAATCGCACCTATAAAAATAAAAAAATAGAACTTTGTAGTGGGAGCTTGAGTTCTTTTAATGAAAATGATTTTGGAGCGATTGATGGAAAAGCTTTAAAATACTGTGATAAACTCGCTGCTTTTATAGAAGCAGGACTTAGTATAAGCTATGGGGTTAAGTCCAAAGAACTTGAAGGTGGTTTTTTAGGAATGTATGAATTTTTTGAAAAAAACCGCACTATAGATGGAGTCAATTTTTTTGAAATATGCACAAAACTTAAAGAATACTTTAAAATTTAAAATAAATTTATTGACAAGATATATTGAATGCGGTAGAATGAAATTGTAATCAAAATCCAAAAAAAGGAGAGACTATGAAAACTGATAGAAAATATACTCTAGCATTTTTTATAGGGATTTTAGCAGGTGTTTTTGGTGCAATTGTAAAATGGGGATGGGAAGTGCCTTTTCCTCCACGAAATCCTAATGTATTTTGGCCAGTAGATGCATTAGAACGCGTAACTCCACCTAAAATTTTTCTAGAGCAATTAGGGTTACCTACGGATTGGACTTATACATTTTCAGGTATGCAAATGCCTTTGTCAATTTTTATAGTCCATGTGGGATTTTCTATTGTATTTGCAATAGCATATTGCATGATAGCAGAGAAATGGCATAAAATCACAATGTGCCAAGGAGCTGTTTTTGGCTTTTTTGTTTATCTTTTTGCCCATGTAATTGTTATGCCTTTAATTGCAGAAGTTCCACCTCTTCCAGAAATTCCTTTTGATGAACATTTATCTGAAATTTTTGGACACATAGTTTGGCTTTGGGGTATAGAAATCGTGCGTCGAGATATAAGAAATCGTATCACGAAAGAAGTTGAAATATAAAAGCATCTTGAATTAGATGCTTTGCAATTTCATCAAGTATTTATAATTGATAAAAATTATCAATTGACAGAAGTATTTTTTTATAATACAATACACACTTATCTTAAAAAAGGAGTCTAAATGAGACAATACGAAACTTATAAGTGTTCAAAATGTGGCAACGAAGTTGAAATTCAAGTTGTAGGCGGAGGAAAACTTACCTGTTGTGGCGAAGAAATGCAATGCATTACAACAGATTTAACGGCTGTAAATCTCATGAAAGCTTTTGCAGGAGAATCTATGGCTAGAAACAAATACGACTTGTTTGCCGATATTGCAGAAGAAGAAGGATGGCATGCAGTTGCTAGACATTTTAGAGAAGCTGCCGAAAATGAAAAATGGCACGCAAGGGCTGAATTTAAAGCTTATCATGAAATCGTAGATGGCAAACCTTTAGAAATAACAACAAAAAATCTTGTAAGCGCAGCAGAAGGTGAAAATTACGAACATACAACTATGTATCCAAATTTTGCAAAAATCGCAGAAGATGAAGGCAAAAAAGCTATAGCAAGATTATTTACTGCTATTGGAAAAGTAGAGATTGAACACGAAAGAGAATATCTAGCTCTTAAAAAAATGCTTGAAGAGGAAGAATTCTTTAACAGCGAAGAAGAAGATTTATGGGTTTGCGAAGTTTGCGGACATATCCATCGTGGCAAAAAAGCTCCTGCTGCTTGTCCTTTATGTAAAGCTCCAAGAGAATACTTTAAAAGAGAATTTTTAGGTTAATTAAGCAAGCCTTATATTAAGGCTTGTAACTCCTCTTAGATAAATTTAGTAAAATATTTCTATGAAACTTTTATTTTCAGATAATGAACTTTTACCTAGGTATGATGAAAATTTAATAGGCATAGATGAAGCAGGACGTGGGGCTTTAGCGGGTCCTATGATGATGGCAGCTTGTAAGCTTAATAAAAAAATAGACGGACTTTGCGATTCTAAAAAACTCAGCGAAAAAAAACGCGAAGAACTTTATGAAATCATTATACAAAATTCAAACTATCTCATCTTAGCTTTTTCATCCGATCAAATTGACACTCTAGGGCTTAGTGCTTGTTTAAAAACAGGCTTAGCACTTATAAAAAGGCATTTTAAAACATATTCTCATTTTTTGTATGATGGCAATACAAATTTTGGAATTAGTGGCATTAAAACCCTAGTTAAGGCAGACGCTAAAATTTTACAAGTAAGCGCAGCTAGCATACTTGCAAAAGTAAGCAAAGATAGAGTTATGAATTTTTTGGCTAAAGAATTCCCTTGTTATGAATTTGAAAAAAATAAAGCCTATGGCACCAAAACCCATAGGGAATTAATAGCCAAATTTGGAACTTGCAAACTACATAGAAAAAGTTTTAAACTAAAATGAAATTATCATTTTAGTTTATTTTTATCCTTGTGTGATTTTCAAAAAAGCTGCTAAACTTGGATCTTTTTCATGCTTACAAATTTCAAGCATTTTTAACATCTTTTCATAATCCCTTGGCATAATCTTAAAAAAATCCTTCTTATCAAATTTATCTAGTATATCCTTAGCTTTTTTTGAATCGGTATAAAAAATATGTTTTTCTATCATCTTTTTTAATTCTTTTTCGTCTTTAGCATTTAAATCCTTAATATCCACAAGCTCCGTATTAACATGAACTTCATTGTGCCTTCCTAGTATGTAAGCAACACCTCCACTCATTCCAGCTGCAAAATTAGCACCCACATCACCAAGCACGACTACAAGCCCGCCTGTCATATACTCACATCCATGAATTCCCATTCCTAAAACCACAGCTTTAGCACCTGAATTTCTCACACAAAATCTCTCTCCAGCTATGCCATCAAGATACACTTCACCTTCAGTTGCACCATACAAACAAGCATTTCCTGCGATGATATTTTCTTCGGGTGAAAAAGTCGCCTCATCTGAAATTTTAGCGATGATTTTTCCTCCACTTAAACCTTTGCCTAAATAATCATTACTATCTCCGATGATCTCAAGCTTGATCCCTTTGATCAAAAAAGCTCCAAAGCTATTTCCAGCATTTCCTATAGCTTTAATATGGATATTATCTTCCATTAAAGCATCTTTTCCATGAGTTTTTAAAATTTCACTTGAAAGCATAGTCGCAAAAGTCCTGCTTTGATTGCCCACTTCTAAAGAAAGTTTGATCGGTTCTTTTATAGCATTTTTACAAAGCGGGAGTAAAATTCTATAATCAATCGTTTTTTCAAGTTTATTATCTTTATAATCTTTAAAATGCACTGCGGTTTTATTGTAAGTGGATAAAGATTTTAAAATTTTATCTAAATTAATTTTTCCTGCTTTAGCTTGTGCATTTTTTTGATGAAGTTTATCCACACGACCTATCATATCGTCTAAACGTTCAAAACCTAATTTAGCCATGTATTCTCTTAACTCTTCTGCTATAAAATACATAAAATTAACAACCTCATCCACCTTACCTTTAAAATTCTTTCTAAGCTTTGCATCTTGAGTGGCAATTCCAACTGGACAAGTATTAAGATGGCAAACCTTATTCATACTACAACCCATTACAATCATAACTGCTGTTGCAAATCCGAATTCTTCAGCCCCTAAAAGTGCTGCTATGGCCAAATCTCTTCCCGTCATGAGTTTGCCATCAACTGCTAATTTTATTCTATCTCTAAGCTTGTTTAAAATAAGGGTTTGGTGTGCTTCAGTAAGTCCTAACTCCCAAGGAATTCCCGCATGTAAAATTGAAGTTCTAGCACTCGCTCCTGTTCCTCCATCATAACCTGAAATTAAAATAGAATTAGCTCCTGATTTTGCAACACCAGCAGCAACGGTTCCTATACCATTTGCACTGACGAGTTTTACTGAAATTTTCGCATCCTTGTTTGCATTTTTTAAATCATAAATAAGCTGAGCCAAATCTTCAATAGAATAAATATCATGATGTGGTGGCGGAGAAATAAGAGTAACAGCTGGAGTAGAATGTCTAGCTTTTGCGATCCAAGGATAAACTTTAAAACCTAGCAATTGTCCCCCTTCTCCAGGTTTTGCCCCTTGAGCAACTTTAATTTGAATTTCTTTTGCATGGATTAAATAATTTAAATCCACTCCAAAACGGCCACTTGCAACTTGTTTTATGGCAGAATTTTTATCGCTTTCATAGCGTTCTTCATCTTCCCCACCCTCACCCGAATTTGACTTTGCACCTATTTTATTCATCGCCATAGCCAAACACTCATGAGCTTCTTTAGAAATTGATCCATAGCTTATTGCACCGGTTCTAAAACGTTTTACTATGCTTTCTACACTTTCTACTTTATCGATGCTGATAGCTTCATTAAAATCAAATTCCATTAAAGAACGCAATGTCACTTGTTTTTCATCAACCAAAGAAGAATACTTTTTAAAAATTTTATAATCATTATTTTGACACGCCTTTTGAAGATTAAAAACAATCATAGGATCGATTAAATGTTCCTCTTTAAAAGTTTGCTCATTGAAAGCATTTTTATAAAAATGAAGAAATTCTTTTTCAAAATCGTGCAAACTAATACCCTCTATACGAGAGACAGTAGAGCCAAAATATTTATCAATCATTTTAGAATTTAATCCCAAGCATTCAAAAAGCGCCGATCCATTATAACTTTGCAAAGTAGAAACACCCATTTTAGAGGCGATTTTTACTATGCCATTTGAACTTGCATGGATAAAATTTTCCACCGCTTTTTCATAACTTAAATCAAGTTCTTTATCTTGAATGAGTTTATAAATACTTTCATAAACCAAATAAGGATTGATCACAGTCGCACCATAACCCAAAAGACAAGCAAAATGATGAATTTCTCTAGGTTCTGCACTTTCTATAATGATACTTGTATGTGTTCTTAAATTTTTTCTAACCAAATAATTATGCACCCCAGAAACCGCAAGTAAAGCAGGGATATAAGCATTATTTTCATCGGCTCCTTTATCGCTTAAAATCACGATAGAAGTTCCTTTTTTTATCTCTTTTTCTATTTCTATAAAAAGATTATCCAAAGCCTTTTCTAAATTCATTTTAGAATAATCATAAAGTATAGAAAATTCTTTCACTTTAAAATTTTTCAAAGATCTAATCTCAAACAATTCTTCATTCGTAATAATTGGTAAAGAAATTTTTACACGTTTCGCGTTCTTTTCATCAGGCTTTAATAAATTTCCTTCACAACCTAAATAAATTCTCGTTGAGGTTACGATTTCTTCTCGTATAGAATCAAGCGGAGGATTGGTCACTTGCGCACAAAGCTGCTTAAAATAATTATACAAAGGTTGATAGTTTTTAGATAAAACAGCCAAAGGCGTATCAACTCCTGTAGAAATAATCTCTTCTTTAGCATTTTGTGCCATAGCCTTAATACTAAGTTCGACCTCATCCCAACCAAAAATTTTTTGAAGTTTAAAAATTTCATCTTGCTTTAAAAATTTGTGCTTATAGGCTCCACTATCTTGTTTTTCAAGATCGATCAAATTTGTAAGCCATTTTTGATAAGGTTTAGCATTAGCATAATGTTCTTTAATTTCATGATCAGTTACCACCCTACCTCTTGCAGTATCGACAAGTAAAAGTTTTCCTGGCTCTAAACGTTTTTTAGCTTTGATATTTTTTTCATCGATTTTTAAAGCTCCTGTTTCACTAGAAAGTATCAACATATCATCTTTTGTAAGGTAATACCTTGAAGGACGAAAACCATTTCTATCTAAACTCGCCCCCATAATCACACCATCTGTAAAAACAATCGCAGCAGGACCATCCCAAGGCTCCATTAATAAAGAATGATACTCATAAAATGCACGTTTATGACTTTGCATATTTTCATTTTTATGCCAAGGTTCAGGCACCATCATCATAAAAGCTTCTTCTAAAGTTCTGCCATTTAAAGCTAAAAATTCTAAAGTATTATCAAACATGGCAGAATCACTGCTTTCTTTAGCAATGATTGGAAAAATTTCATCCAAATTTTCAAAATAATCACTTTGCATCAAATCTTGTCTTGATCTGATGCCATCAACATTACCTCTTATAGTATTAATCTCACCATTATGCACCATATAACGATTTGGATGTGCTCTTTCCCAACTTGGAAAAGTATTGGTAGAAAAACGAGAATGCACTAAGGCTATAGCTGATTTCATATTGACATCTTTAAAATCAAGATAAAAATCACTCAATTGTGTAGAAAGTAACATTCCTTTATAAACAATAGTCCTAGAAGAAAAGCTAGAAAAATAAAATTTAGGTACATGTAAAGCCCTTTTTTCTATCAAACGACGGCAGCTATAAAGCACTCTTTCAAATTCAATTCCTGCATTGATTGCATCAGGCTTTTTTACAAAGGCTTGTAAGAAATAAGGCATAGCTCTTAAGGCACTCTCTCCTATATCGCTAGGATTAAAAGGAACTTCTCTAAAACCTAAAAATTCAAGATTTTTATCTTTTAAACCTTGTAAAAATATAGCCTTAGCTTCCTCTTTAGCCTCTAAATTAGGAGATAAAAACATTTGTGCAACAGCATAATCACCTTTTTTTGGAAGTTCAAAGCCTAATTCTTGAGTTTTAAAAAAATCGTGCGGAATTTGGATTAAAATTCCAGCTCCGTCTCCTGAATTTTCTTCAGCTCCAAAACCTCCTCTATGCTCTAGATTCATCAAAATTTCTAAAGCATTACAAATAACCTTATAAGAAGCAATACCGCGTATATTAGCAACAGCAGCAATCCCACAAGCATCATGCTCATTTTTAGAATCATAAAGTCCTATGCTTTGATTTTTTTCTAAAATATCCTCTAAATTCATCTTTACTCCTTATAAATTGTTTTTCACTATTTATAAGGATTATAACATAAATAAGAATATAAACTAGACGCTATAAAAACATAGCGATAATACTTCCTAAAATCAGTAAAGGGCCATTGTAAAAAATAAAAGTTGGTATGCAAGTATCTTTAATATGATCGTGCTGTTTATCAGCATTTAAGCCCACAGTTGTTCCCATTGTGGTTTCACTAGCAGGACTTCCAGCATCTCCTAAGGCTCCAGCTACCCCTAAAATAAAAATCGTCAAAGGGATACTAAAACCAAGCTCTATACAAATAGGACAAAAAAGCGTCGCAATGATAGGAATCGTTCCAAAAGAAGTTCCTATACCCATAGTCACGATAAGTCCGATTAAAAGCATTAAAAAGATGGCTAAAAATTTGCTTTGTTTGATCCATGGAATCACAAAATTAACAAGTTCTTGCACCGCTCCACCATGTCTTAAAACTTCTCCGTATCCCGCTGCTACAAGAATAACAAAGGCGATAAACCCCATAGTCTTAAGCCCATCATCAAAAATTTCATTAACATTGCTATATTTTACCCCACCTAAAACGACCATTAAAATAAAGCCTAAAAGTCCAGATAAAGGTAAATTCATAGTGATAAGTTGCAAAATTAAAGTCAAAATCAATCCAGCTAAAACACCCCATTCTTTACGTGTCATTTGCAAATTTTCTAAGTCGATTTTAGCTAATTCTATTTCTTTATATTCCTTTGGTTTGCGATAAAAAACAAAAATCGCTAAAAAAAGTCCAGTAATCATACAAATAGCTGCAAAATACATCGTATGAGTGACATCATTTAAAGTTACATTAACGCCGTTTTTTACAAGATTATCTTTTAAAAGATCTTGGAAAGTCAAACCAAATCCAACAGGCAAAACCATATAAGGAGTTGTAAGACCAAAAGTTAATGCACAAGCAACTGCCCTACGATCTATCTTTAAGCGATTAAACAAACTTAAAAGTGGCGGTATAAGCAAAGGAATAAAAGCCACGTGAATAGGGATTAAATTCTGAGAAAAACAAGAAATTATAGCAATGGATAAAATCAATAAATATTTTTTATGAGAAATAAAATGACTTACTATTTTAATCAAATACGCTGTTAAGTGAGTGCGAGAAATGGCTGCAGCGATCGCGCCCAAAATAACATAACTTAAAGCCGTTTTTAAATTGCCTTGCATACCATCAATCAAAACATTCATACTCTCTGTTAATGGCATATGATCTAGCATTCCTGCTACAAGTGCTGAAATTAAAAGGCTTAAAAGCACATTGAAACGAAATAAACAAAGTAAGCTCATCAATAAAACGCTTACTATAACTGGATTTGTAAGTAAAGTCAATTTTTTTCCTTCATTATAAATTTTGATTTTGTAAAAAATCATGGAAATGTTATTTTATTATAAAATACTTATTTTTACATCATTATTTTAAAATAATAATTTTTTTTAATTAAAAACATTAATATTATAAATTATTTAGATTATTTAAATTATACTAAAATTATCGTATTTAAAAAATCAAAGGAAGTTACAATGAAAAAAACTGATCACAATGAAGAAAACAGAAGAGATTTTCTAAAAAATTTAGGAGTGAGTTTGCTTGGTATAAGCGTATTATCTAGTTTTTCTTTTAAAAATTTTCTAGGCAGCAAAGCTTTAGCAAAAGAATTACCAAATTTTAAATTAGAAGGAAAAAAAGATTTGATCTATCATGGTGATAGACCAATGACTGCAGAAACAGAAATTTATGCTCTTGATAGCGACTTTACAAAACCTGAAAATTTCTTTGTTAGAAATAACGGTGTTCCACCAACTCTAGAAACTATCAAAGCAAGATTAAAAAAAGGTTGGACTTTAGAAATCGGCGGCGAAAGTGTTGTGAATTCTAAAACTTATACTTTAGATGAGTTAAAAAAGAAATTTAAAACTTACACTTATGCCTTAACTGTTGAATGTGGCGGAAACGGAAGAGCAGAAGTTTTACCTAGCACTAAAGGAACTCAATGGGGTTATGGTGCTGTGGCTTGTGGTAGATGGACTGGAGTAAGATTAAAAGATATTTTAGAAGATTGTGGTCTTAAAAAAGACGCTGTTTATATCGGATATTATGGAATAGATACTAAATTAAATGGTGAAGAAAGCGCTCCTATTAGCCGTGGTGTTCCTATTTCCAAAGCTTTACAAGATGAAACCTTAGTCGCTTGGGCTTATGAAGGAAAAGACATTCCACTATACAATGGCTATCCTTTACGTTTAGTTTGTGGAGGTTATCCTGCGAGTACCAGTGGAAAATGGCTAAGCAAAATCGTTGTAAGAAATAAAGTTCATGATGGTGAAAAAATGGAAGGATCTTATAGAGTTCCTGTAACTCCGGTTAAGCCAGGTGATTTTAGCTATAAAGGCGAAACAAAAATCATAGAATCAATGCCAGTAAGATCTGTAATCACTAATGTAAAAAATGGCACTCAAGTAAAAGTTAATAAAAAATTTGAAGTTAGAGGAAAAGCTTGGGCGGGAGAGTTGTTTGTAAAAGATGTTTTTGTAAGTTGTGATTATGGTGTAACTTGGATTAAGGCTAAAGTAGAAAAACCACTTAATCGTTTAGCATGGCAAAAATGGAGCGCTGAAGTTTCCATCCCAACAAAAGGATATTATGAAATTTGGGCTAGAGCAGTCGATAGTGAAAATAAAAGCCAACCTATGGTTTTAGCACAATGGAATCCAGGCGGTTATTTAAATAATGCTTGCCATAGAGTGAATGTATATGGAGTTTGATCATGTTTAAAAAAATTTTATTTTTACTCACTTTAAGCTTGAGTTTTTCCCTTGCTCAAGATTATAAAGTCAATCCAGAAACAGGTTTGATCATCGATCCTGTTTCACCTTTAGTGGAAGCTAATTGTCTTGCTTGTCATAATTCAGGACTCATTACAAATATGCACGCGAACAAACAAGCTTGGTTAGCTGCTATTAGATGGATGCAAGCAGAAGAAGGACTTTGGGAAATTCCGGCTGAAGATGAAGAAAAGATTTTAAATTATCTTGAAAAATACTACGGAGAACAATACAACACTAGAAGAAGAGTTCCTTTGGCTGTTCTTTTAGAAAATAAATAATTTTAATTTTATCAAAAAAAGAAATTCACTTTTTTTGATAAAAATCTTTAAATGATTTTTTTATCTTTCAAATATTTTTGCATTTTTTCATCATTATAAATTTCATCATAAAATTTATATCCTATTCTTTCAATATCTGATATATCAATATCCTTGTTTAGATTTTGTATAAATTCATTAAAATCTTTATTTTTATTTACCAACAAATCTAAAGTAATAAGATCTAAATTTGATTTTTCTCTAGCCTTAATGATTACTTTAGAATCGTTAATATCTCTAACATCAAGCTTGATAAAACCGATTCCAAAAGCATTGTTTAATCTCCAAAGCTCATTCATAATCTCATCATCAAATTCCAAAGCAACCAAATAACCTTCATTTGCCCAGCTAGAATTACTCACAGCTTGAAAATAACTTTGTCTTAAATTTGAAAAATCAAGTTTTATTTTAAGCTCAAAACTATAAATTTTGTAAGAAATTTGATTTAAATTCTTGCAAAGTTTAAAAGTTTCATCTTCATAATCTTTGAAAGGAAAATGCACACCTACTATATCAGGATGGATCCATTCATTTTCACCACTTTTTCCTTTATGAGACTTTTCATGAAAAATAGTCTTAGAATAAAGATTAAAATTGGGACTTTCAAATAAAAACTTGACCACTAAAGGGTGTAAATCTCTTTCTCTAAATTTACTTTCTTCTTTTTGAATTTCTATATTTTTTGATTTTGCAAGATTGAGTTCATTTTCTCTTTCTTTTAGCCAAAATTTCGTTGGATTTTTAGAAACAACTAAAAATAAAGAATCTTTGCCATTTAAATTAACATAAATTTTAGCAGCTAAACTTGCAACAGGGGTTTTAGTTAAAGTTCCATTTTGATAACTTTGGAGTTTTTTATCAAAATTTTTATTTAAAGCGTATTGCCAAATTTCATTCGCACTTAAAGGAATTTCACTCTCTTTTAAAACTTCTATAATCAAATCTAAAAAGCTATATTTTTTCATCAAATTATCTTTAAATCAGTTTTGAAATAAAGAAGAAAAAATCTTCTTTATTTATTCACACATCCAAATGCTTCACATCCTTAGCGTGTGCTTGGATATAATCGCGTCTTGGTTCTACCTCATCACCCATGAAAAGATTAAAAGTATCATTAGCGCTTTGTGCGTCTTCTATGGTGATTTTAAGAAGTCTTCTTATGCTTGGATCCATAGTCGTTTCCCAAAGTTGTTCAGGATTCATCTCACCTAAACCTTTATAACGTTGGATATAAGCTCCTTTTTTAGCATTTCTCTCAACTTCATCTAAAATTTCTAAGATATCTTTTTCAAAAGTTAAATCACGTTCTTTGATTTTATTAAAGATATAATTTGCTTCTTCATAAAGTGGATGCGCAAATAAATCATCATTGATGATGAGTTCTTCTAGGCCATTTTCAGTTTGTATATACATACGAATTTCATTTTCATTGATGTAATGATTTAAGATATTGTGGCCTTGTTTGTCTAAAAATGCTTTGATGATTTTAAAAAGTTCTTCATTGTTTTCTTTGATAAAATCAGGATTTTCTATAAGATAACGGATCACAGAAATCACATTAAAACGTTTTTTTAGATCATTTAAAACTGATCTATAAGCGGCAACGATTTTTAAAAAGTCTTTAAGATCGTTTAATCCTATACCTTCATAATTAGAACTTTCAATTCCAGTTTCGATCAAATAATCATTTAAAGCTTTTTCATCTTTAAGATAAATTTCTTTTTTTTGCCCTTTTTTATAACGATAAAGTGGCGGTTGTGCAAGATAAATATGTCCATTAGCCACAAGTTCATTCATAAAACGGAAGAAGAACGTTAAAAGCAAGGTTTGTATGTGCGATCCATCCACATCCGCATCCGTCATAATGATGATCTTATGATATCTTAATTTTGAAATGTCAAAATCATCCCCTATACCACAACCAAAAGCGGTGATCATATTTTGAATTTGTTCTGATTTTAAAATTTTATCCAGTCTTGCTTTTTCAACATTAAGAATTTTACCACGCAAAGGCAAGATCGCTTGAAAAGATCTTTCACGTCCTTGTTTTGCAGAACCACCCGCAGAATCACCCTCAACAAGATAAATTTCACTTTCACTTGGATCCTTACTTTGACAATCAGCCAATTTTCCTGGCAAAGTTCCAACGCTTAGACTTTCTTTTTTACGGGTTAATTCTCTAGCTTTTTTAGCCGCTTCTCTACCACGTGCAGCCATTAAAGCTTTATTCATAATGGCTTTTGCTTCGATAGGATTTTCTTCAAAATATTTGCTTAGATACTCAAAACTAGCCTTTGAAACGATAGGACGCACATAAGAAGATCCTAATTTTCCTTTAGTTTGTCCTTCAAATTGTGGTTCAGGCACCTTCACACTTACAACAGCTATAAGGCCTTCCCTTACATCTTCACCGGTGATTTTATTATCTTTTTCTCTAGCGCTAGCATTAGCTTCGATGTAATTGCTGATCACACGAGTTAAGCCCATTCTAAAACCGGCTTCATGAGTTCCACCATCTGGAGTTTTGATGTTATTTACAAAAGAGAGTAAATTTTCACTATAAGTGTCATTATAAAGCAAAGCTACTTCTACATTAACATCTTCTTCATCTACACTAAAGAAAATCGGTTTTGTTAAAGCTTCTTTTTTATTCATATCGCTTACAAATTGTGAAATTCCACCTTCAAAATGAAAACTTTCATTTTTTCCTACACGATTATCTTTAAAATTAATCGTAATTTTTGGATTTAAATACGCAAGTTCTCTAAATCTTTTTGCCAAAATTTCATAATCAAATTCAGTCACTTCAAAAATGGTATTATCAGGCCAAAATTCAATTGTCGTTCCTGTTTTTTTACTTTTTCCTATGACGCCAAATTCACTTGTAACTTTACCTTCTGAAAATTCTTGACGATAAATTTCTCCATTTCTTTCAACTGTGGCTACAAGTTTTTTAGAAAGGGCATTAACAACAGAAACTCCAACCCCGTGCAAACCACCTGAAACTTTATAGGTATCTTTATCGAATTTACCCCCTGCGTGAAGAACGGTTAAAACAACAGTTAAAGTAGGCATATTTTCCGTTGGATGCATATCTACAGGGATACCACGTCCATTATCACTTACGATACAGCTTCCTTCAGTGGTAATTTCTACATCGATAGTATCACAATGTCCAGCCATAGCTTCATCGATAGAATTATCCACTACTTCATAAATCATATGATGAAGTCCGCCTATATTGGTATCACCTATATACATACCAGGGCGTTTTCTAACAGCTTCTAAGCCTTTTAAAACTTTAATATTACTTCCGCCGTAATTTTCTTGCATATCTTTCCTTTTTTATCTAACTTTTTAAAAAATTTCTTACAAAATCATAGGCATAATGATCATAGATAAACCTTGAGATTTAACTACGAAAGCTAGATTAGATTCATTAACATTTAAGCTGAATTTTTCTTCTTCTATAGACATTAAAAAATCAAGTAGATATTTTATTTTTATAGTTAGAGTGAATTCTTCATTTACACCTGTTTGAATTTCAAGTTCAGTTTTTGCTTCCATATTATCTAAGCTGATACCTTCAAAGATGATTTTATCTTTATTAAAATGAAGTCTCATTTTTTCAGTTACGACGCTGATTTTTTTAAGACTATCGATAAAATCTTCAGTTGAAAATTCAAGAGTTTGTTTGAATTCTTTTGGAATGACTTTTTCATAATCTGGGAATTTATCGTTGATAAGTTTAGTAAAGAATTCAAAATTATCATTTTTAGCGATAAGCATATTTTGATCATAATAAATTTCTATTTTTTCATAGAAAAGTTTTTGCATTTCCATAATAGCTTTTTTAGGAATGCTTATAGAAAATTCTTGAGGATTAGTTTTATCAAGAGTATAAACAGCAAGGCGTCTAGTATCAGTTCCAACGAAATTGATTTTATCAGTTTTGATATCTAAAAAAGCACCATTTAAAGAATATTTTGGATTGTTAGTATCGATGCTTGGTAATATTTTTTTAAGAGAACGACTCAAATCACTTGAATCAATATCAAATTGATTTTTTCCTTCTGTTTTTGGAAAATCTGGAAAATCTTCATAATTAAACATAGGCAATTTATATTTTGTTCTTTTTTGTCTTATAAACAAGAAATTATCAATAGTTTCTAAGATAACTTCTTCATTATTTAAACTTTTAACAACATCAGCTATATTTTTTGCATTTGCAGTTGCAAAACCACTGCTTTCAACGCGGATTTTTCTTATTTTATAATTAATTCCTATTTCAAAATCACTTGCTTTGATGATGAGTTTGTCTTCTTCAGCTTGAAAAAGTAAGTGTGAAGTGATGGTGCTAGAGTCTTTTTTTTCAACGTAAGCATTACATAAAAGTATAGCTGACTCAAGTGTATTTTTGTTAATACTGAGTTTCATTTTTTCTCCTTGCTTATATTTAATTTTAAATTCGTCGTAATAATAGGGCTGTTGAAATTGTGAAATTTTTCAGCAAAAAATCATTAAATTTGTATTTTATCATACTTTGCTTAATTCTATTTTTTTCACATACCCTTTCTATTTTTTTCACCTTTTTTCACTTAAATTTGACTTTTGGCTAAGACTTTATTTTTTAATTCTTCTATTTTGATTTTTGTTTCGCTATTTTCTTCCATCAATTCTTTGATTTTTTTCACATTATGTGAAATAGCTGTATGATCTTTCATCACGAAAAAATTCGCTAATTGTGAAAAAGTAAGGCTAGTAAGTTCCCTTGCTAAGTAGATCGCAACGCGTCTAGCTGTGACTACATTTTGTTTTTTATTGTTTGATTTCACATCGCTTGGCTTGATGTTAAATTCTTTACAAACTAAGGCTAAAATATCTTCTATGCTAATATTTTCTTTTTTTTCTTTGATATGATCTTTCATAACACTTTTTGCAAGTTCAAGCGTGATTTCTTGTCCGACTATATTTGCATAAGCGTTTAAGCTGATGATGATCCCTTCAATTTCTCTTATATTATCCCCTAAAGAAGTAGCGATGTAATTTATGATGTCATTAGAAAGATTGATATCATTAAATTCACATTTTTTTCTTATGATAGCGATTTTAGTATCAAGTTGAGGTGGAGTGATATCAGCGATGATCCCATGTGCAAAACGGCTTTTTAAGCGTTCTGTGATGCCTTTTAACATATTAGGTGGATTGTCTGAAGTCATGATAATTTGACCATTGTTATTTTTGATTTCATTAAATATAAAGAAAAATTCTTCTTGAATTTTATCTGTTTTGCCTAAAAATTGCACATCATCTATGAGTAAAACATCGCAATTTCTATATTTTTCATGAAATTTATCTAAAGAGCCATTTTTTAAATTTGAAGTGAATTCATTGACAAAATTTTCACTCGTTGCATAGATCACTTTTTTACCCATTTCTAAACTTGCATTACCCACAGCCTGAAGTAAGTGAGTTTTTCCAAGTCCTGTTGGCCCATAGATAAATATAGGATTATAAAGTTTGCCGAGTTTATCTTTATGAGTGATGGCCTTACAAGCTCCATAAGCGTATTTGTTAGAATCCCCAACTACAAAACTTTCAAAAGTAAAAGAAGGATTTAAAATCGTGCTTTGCTCTTTAGTGTTTGCAATATCGATTTTAGTTGTGCTTTTGCTGTGTTTTTGATTTTGGGCTTGAATTTTGATATTGGCTTTTATCCCGCTTTGCACTTCGTAAAAATGTGAAATTTGATGGGCGTATTTTGTTTGTATGAATTTAGCGATAAGTTCATTTGGTGCGTTAAAAACTAAAAGATCAGCTTTGCTTAGTTTTTCATTGAATTTTAAGATCGATATATAATTTTCGTATTCGTTTTCGCTTAATTCTTTTTTTAAAGATAGGAGTATCTCGCTCGGGTTCATAATCTCTCTTTAGAATTTTTTAATTGTATAAATTTTATCTTAAATTTTATAAAAAAAGGTTAAAATCCTTTTTTATCTTTAATAAGGCTAGTTATGAAAATTTTAGGGATTGATCCAGGTTCAAGAAATTGCGGTTATGCTATTATTGAGGCGGATAAAAATAAAAATTTATTGATAGAAGCAGGACTCATTAAAATCAAGCCCAGCACCTTACAGTATCAAATCACAGAGCTTTGTGAAGGTTTGGATCTGATTTTTAAAGCACATCAATTTGATGAGGTAGCCATAGAAGATATCTTTTTCGCTTACAATCCAAAAACCGTTTTAAAACTCGCACAATTTCGTGGAGCTTTGAGTTTAAAAATTCTACAAATTCACGGAGATTTTGCAGAATACACCCCTTTACAAGTTAAAAAAGCTGTTACAGGAAAAGCAAAAGCGACAAAAGAACAAGTTGCTTTTATGGTAAAAAGACTTTTAGGACTAAGCAAAGAAATCAAACCTTTAGATATCACAGACGCTATAGCAGTAGCCTTAACTCACGCTGCAAATTTAAGAGTGCGTGTTTGATCAAAAATTTCTAAAAAATTCTTATTTTTTACTCAAAAATTTCAAAAGTTGGAACAGAACTTGCTTATAAAATTGCATAAAACGCTAATGCGTTAAAAAGCAATATTTTATAAAGGATTCAACCATGATGAGATCACTTTGGTCCGGAGTGAGCGGACTTCAAGCACATCAAACAGCAATGGATGTTGAAGGTAATAACATAGCCAATGTTAATACAACAGGTTTTAAATATTCTCGTGCTGACTTTGGAACGATGTTTAGTCAAACGGTTAAGATCGCCACAGCACCAACTGATGGTAGAGGCGGACAAAATCCACTTCAAGTTGGACTCGGTGTTTCTGTAAGTTCAACCACAAGAATTCATTCTCAAGGATCGATCCAAACTACCAATAAAAATACCGACGTTGCGATCAACGGTGATGGCTTTTTTATGGTGAGTGATGATGGAGGTTTGACAAATTACCTTACAAGAGACGGGGATTTTAAACTTGATGCTTATGGAAATTTTGTAAATAATTCAGGTTTTGTTGTCCAAGGTTGGAATATCAACTGGGATACTCAAACCATCGATTCTTCAAGAACCCCTCAAAACATCTTCATCGATCCAGGTATGCACATCCCTGCCGCAAAATCAACCGAAGTCGCCATTAAAGCAAACCTAAACAGCGGTTTAAACATAGGCACAGCCAGCAGACCTTTATATTCTTTAGATTCTATCCACGGTTACAATAAAAAAACCGGTGAAACCAAAGACGAAAACGACACAGGCACAACCCAATTTTACACCACTTCTAAAAACGCCATCGATGTAACCGAAAAAGGTGTCGATTGCGCTTCTTTATTTAACGCCAGCGGCCAAGGACTTAATCTTAGAGAAGGTCAAGGCATTTGGGTATCTTATGCAGACGCGAAATATGAAACTAATAAAGCTGGTTTAAGCGCCTTTGATGAAAATTCACATAAAAACCAAACTGTAGCCTTTTGGGGTGATGGCAAAGAACAAAAAGTTCATTTAAGTATAGTTTTAAATGGCGTTAAAATTGAAAATAAAGACATTAAAAGCATTGATGAAGCCGTAAATTATATTAACACCTTTACCGTAGCCAATGACAACAGACCAGGCACAGGTGTAAAAGCGGTTAAAAGTAAAGATGGTAGCGGTATAGAATTTGTCAATGACAACTCAAACGGCACCACCGATAATATGAAAAATATCGATTTAACCGTAAATGCAGAAAATACAGCTGGTGAAATTTGGAATGCTACATGGGCTGATGACAAAGGTTTTACATTTACATCAAACAAAAATGGCGATAAAACTTTATGGACAGCTACTGCAATGGATACAGGAGTTAATGCTGGAAAAATAAAAACAGGCGGCGAAACCAATAAAAAAGTTATCACAGCTCATAAATACATCTACAGCTCTTCAGCCCAAGATCTCCC
>NZ_JACHTP010000009.1:0-65821 GCF_020135855.1 Campylobacter sp. B0100352/1 | reverse complement strand
GTGTAATAAATTTATTTTTTATAAAAAATTATACTTTAAAATAATTATTTTTTATGAGTCAAGATAAATTTTTATTCTTATGAGTAAATAATTAAATATGTTTGCAAGACTTTGAAAATATTTTGTTTGATTTGTTTTTTAAATTTTGAAAGATATTTAAAGTTTTAATTGCATTGTCGTTGCTTTTTAAGAAAAATATTTTTAATAATTTTTATAAAAATATCTAAAGCGATTTTAATTTTTATTTGCGCTTAAAATATTGTGCATAATCAAAAGGTCGCTCTTTTAACTTAAAATAAAATTTATTATGAAGTTGATTCGTAATATTTAAAGTTTTTTGAAGTGTTCCTGAAGAATATTTCAAAGCACCATTATATATCATTTCTTCTTTTTGTAAATAACCCACAGCATACTCCAAAGGGGAAATATTTGAGAAAAATAATTCAATAAGATTGAAATTTAAATTATTATCTGCTTCTGTATATAAAGAGTGGTTATCATACATTTTATAAGCAGCTAGGTTGAAGAATAAATTATTTTTATCTTGATACAAGCCTATATCATAAGCAATGATAAATTGTCTTAAACTCCATACAAGATAAGAATAAAATAAATCATCATTAAAATCTATTATTTCATAGTCATTTTCTTGCACCATTTTATCTAATATTGAAATTAATGTAAGTTTGCTTAAACTTGTGTTTTGAACATTATAAATCTTAATGCCTTGAGATTGGTTAATTTCATTAATATAAGAATTGAGAAAATTAATATTATCATTATACAATTTTAAAAAATATTTTTTTACTTCTATGTTATTTATAATTTCATCGGGATTATTTTTAAAATAAAAATCTTTAATTCCCTGAAAGCAGTTTTCATCAATATTAAACGCTTGAAAGATGATATTTTTTTTCTCAAATATAATTTTACCTAAATAGATACCGACCTCAAATTTGAATTTTTTTTTGAGATTATATTCTTTTTTTAAGTATTCTTCATCAAGTCCTTTTATACTCATATCACTTTGCAAACCTAAATAAATAGTTTTATCTTCTCTTATATTGGAGATATAATTTTTAAGCGGTATTTTTAAAATTTTCATTATTTTCCTTACTATAAATTTCTACCTATAAAGGTTTCTACATATCTTGGATCTCTTTCGTTGGGTTGAATTTCATAAGCATCTTGCGTGGAGCCTATGTTGCAACCGACTAAATAATTCTCACTAGGATCGCAAATTCTATTAAATTTATCAAAAATAATTTTTTCATTAATATAAGCTTTTTCAGAATAAAAAATATATCTGCCTAAGGCATCCATATTATAACTGTAATGTTTTTCTATATAAAAATGCCTACATTCATGAAAAACTGTTTTTGCAAATTCTTTGAAATAAGCTTTCATAATATATTGATTTAATCTTACTTCGTTATCTTCGTAAGATCCAAAAGATAAAGATCCGCTAGGTTTTTCATTGTAAAATATCACTTTTTCTAAAGGCAAATCAAATCTTTTACAAAGAGTTTGAGTCAATGCTTTTAGGAAATCTTTACATTCTTTAAGATCTCTGTTTTTATTATTTAAAAGATCTGTATGAAATTGATTAAAGCTTTTGCCATCCTTATATTCTGAAGGTAAAATTTCATTAACTATGGTATTAATATATTTAAAATCTCTATCTCGCAAATAAGCTTCTTTATCTTTTTCTGAAACACTTGCCAAAAGTCCTTTATTGACTATATCAAATCTATAATAAATATAAGCAATTTTTCCGGCAAATTGAGGATAAATTCTAAGATAAGTAAAAAAATCTCTTTTTTCTTGGTTTTTTAAACAAGCCCTTAAGAACCAATTTGCTTCCTCAATGCTATTGATAGATTGTTGTCGGTTAAGATGATATATATTTGTATTTTTTAGCTCTTCCCTTGTAAATAGTTCTTTTACTTGATCATCTCTCCCCCAGCCAACTCTAAAACTCATATCTATGATTTTATAAGCATCGTTTAAGTTAGGAAGTCTTTTAAATTTATTTTTATCTTCATAGGCAAATACCAAAGCATAATATTTATCAAATTCCTCTTCATTGGCTCTTGTTAATGGCAATGAAAATCCTATTTTATTAAATTCTTCTTCCTTTTCTTCATCATCCATTTCCCAGCATTCATGGAAATATTTACTTTCATCTTTTAAAAATTTTACATCTTTAAATTCTAAATTTTCTTTACCCTCTAGGATTCTTTGAAGTCTTTCTTCATTTTGAATTTGAGCTAAAGCCCAAACAATATTTACATCATCTTTTAACCCATGAACTTCATATTCTAAATAAGTCCCTGGTGCAAAATTTGCTTTTTCATCAACAATAATTTCTGCACCTTTTTCAGCGCTTACAATATCTTCATCCTCATCAAGATCCCATTCTGTTGTTTTTATAAATTTAAGCTTCGATTTTTCTTTCTTTGGATACTCCACTTTTAAAGAAACAATCCCTTCTTTTTCACTCCGTATAAATTTAACTTGTTTGCTTAAATTTTCTAACAGCTCACTTTGTGCCATACCTATGCTGCCACTACTGCCAAATTCCCCCCTCTCATTGATACTATAAAGATATAAATTATCCTTAATGATACTTTGTTCTTTTTTATTTTTTTTATCTTTTTTATTTTGATCTTCTTTAGTTTTTACTTCTTTTGAAGTTTTAGAACATTCTTTATCCGTATATAATCTTACACAATATTTTCCCCAAGTTTGTCCTATCTCAAAAGGATAATCCTTTAAAAAACTAGGTTGTATATCCTTAGCTATTTCGTTTATTTTTAAATAATACATTCCTTCAGGTAAAGTTCCAAATTTATCTTGAATACTTTCATCATCATAGTAAAAATAAGCTTTCCCGCTTTTGCTATTGTTATTTGGATAAAAATAATTTGCAATTTGTTTTTTACTTCTTTTTTCATTATCTGCTTTAGCTGTGCCACTTCTTGCTATATAAGAGTTGATTAAATCATTACCTTTATAATGATAAACATTAAATCCATCATAAACTAAATGATCTTTAGCTTTAAATTTAAGTATCAGTCCAATTTTATGTTCAGTATAATTGTTAAATATTCTTTTAGCATTTTGTATAGGAGTAGGAAAATAAGCTTCTTCTTCATCAAGTTTTACTTTAAAACTATAGCAATCACTAAAATACTTTTCTTTATCAAATCTTATTTTACCTTTTTCATCACTGCGTCTTTTTAGATTAACCACTCTTAAAGCTTCATCATGTTTAAAACCTTTGATAATGATTTTAGCATTAGCAATGGGTTTATTGTATTCATCTTTTAAATATAGAGTGATAAATTGAGGTTCTTTAGCATTGGATGAGGATTCATCTAAAGGTTCTTTTGAAAGTTTGTTAAAGCTTGTATCCTTATAAACAATTCCTTTCTTAAGTTCTTTAAGTTCTAATTTAATATTTAAACTTTCTTCTAATAAGGAATAATTTTTAATCTTTGCATTGTAATAATCATATTTTATATTTAAATCTTTTAAAGAATTTAAATCTTCTTTATCATATTTAAAATAATAAATTAAATTTTCTTTTTTATCTTCAAATGAAAATGGATTATTTTCACAAGCTCCTAAAAGAAGTTTTTCATAGAAAAACACCCTTGCGTTTAATTTTTTAAATTTAATATCATATTCTTTTTCTATCATCTTAATATCAAGTAAGCTTTCATCTTTGATAAAGATATCACAATGATTATCATAAATGTGGATTAGATTTGACATAGATGAGGCATTATTTAAAAAGATAATTCTTTTATTTTTATCTTTATTTTCTAAAATGAAATGATTGAGATTTTTAGAATGGGAGGTAAGGTTGTATTCTTGAAAATTTTCTTTATTTTGTTCTAGTATATTTTTATTTTGAATTTGATTAAATGCTATGATGCTTTTATAAAGTTCTTTTCTTGCTTGTAAATAAGTATCTGTAATTTTATTTTTGTGTAATAAGAATATAATATAAAAGCTAGAATTATAAGGAAATTTTTCTCCTATATATTGTGTATTTAATAAAGCTTGATTGTTTTGATTTAAGCTAGTAAAATTTTCGCAAAAATATAAAGCTTTTAATAAATAAGGTTCTGAGTTGATATTAATATTGTCTATTGTATCTTTTGGACTTAATACTTTGTAATTATTTTGCAATTCATTTGTTTTTTCAATGGTATTATTAAGTATAGGAGTTTTTTTAAAGTCATAAAAAGGAAAATAATAATGCTTTAAATCTTTGACAATTTTGCCATTATAGTATAATTGAATTTTTTGCATATTTTTAATTTGTGTTTTATGACAATGCGCTAAATTATAATAATATCTTTCGTTGGAAGTTAAACCCAAAGATAAATGAGTTTCAAATTCTCTCATAACATCAACAAAGGAAATACCATACTCTTTTAACCAAGATTCTATTTTAGAATTAATCCACCAAAGAGCTACCATTGCTGTGCCAACAATAGCAATGCCTGCTAAAATTCCAAGTGTTGCACTACCGGTAAAAATGGCTATTGCCACAAAAGCAGAAATGGCTGCTTGAATTGCTATTTTTGCTCCTATTATAAAAAGCTTTGAAGCTACAGTTTCAGAGCCAATTTTTACAATAACTTTTAAGCCATCTCCTGTTTTTTGGTATTCTATTAAAGCATCAATTACACCAAGGGTATTATCTGCTCTTTTTATGATGATTTTAAAAGGGAGTAGGTAGGGTTCTAATTTTTTGAAAGTTTGTTTTAGTGCATCTGTTCCATCACTCAGATATCCAGTAGCACCTTTCATAGTTTGAATTTTATCTTGCTGTGAGGTAGTATCTTCTGTTTTATTTTCATCTTCGATTTCCTTAAGCAGTCTTTCTCCTATCTCATCCACACCTGCTTCTTTTAAAGGAATTTGTAAATCTTTTTCTGTTTCATTTAAATCTTCTTTAACTAATGATTCTTTTTCTAATTCTTTATTCATTTAGCACATTCCTTTAATTTAGTTTGTAGGGTTTTAAGTTCATTGATTTGTTTTGAATTAAGTTTGTAATGTTGAAAAACATTAATTATTTTTTTAAAGTCTACTTTTAAATCATCATCAGTATATATTTTTGATTTTTGATTTAAAAACAATAAAACTTTATCAGCAGCAAGATTAATTTGATTCATACCTTTTAAAATGCTTATGGTTTTAGGATTATTCAAATCACACATAAAATCTTGTGAAAATTCACTAGGATATGGAATAGAAAATATATAATCAAGTCCAATTAGCATGTTGATATACGTTCCAATTTCAACTACTGTGAAACTATCAATACGTTTTCGTAAAAAACCTTTTTCTAAAAAATTTTCTAAATTAGTATTTAAATATAACAAAAAGTCTTCAAGAGCATTAAATCTTTCCTTATCAAATGAAAAATAAGTTTTTTTTCCTATAAAAGTTTTTTCTCTATCTAAAAGATAGAGTATGATATCCATATTTGATTTTTCTATAGCATGACCTGCTTGTCTCATAAGTTCAACATTCTCATCTGTGATATTGAAGATAATTAAAGTTTTCATACTTTCAATACCTGTTTGCATCATCTTAAGATTTTCAATAATCATTTTTGTAACTTTTTCTTGATTATAGGTTTCTTTGGATAAGTTTTTTGCAAATTCTAATTCTTTTTTGCCCTCATTTTTACTCCATTTAATCAAAGTATTAAGATCTTCTCTCGCTTTGTTTTCTTTAGCTTCTTTAAATTCTAAAGCTCCATGGATGAAGTCATAAATATTGCTAATAATTATTATAGAAATTAGTATAATAAAAACTATAGTAGAAATTCTTTTTGTTACCTTAAGCAATATTTTTCTCCTTAAAAACAAGATTGTTTTGTGCTATAACATTATCAAGTAAAAGATTAAAATCTTGTTCTTTTGTATTGTTTGTATTGTCATTTTCTTGATTTGAATTTTCATTTTTGTTTGAATTTTTATTTATTTCTTTATATTCATTTGTTGTTTTATCTTTACTATTTATTTCTTCATTTGCAATTAAAGAATTGATATAAAGTTCATAAGCATTTTCTAAATCTTTAAAACCAAGCTTTTTAAATTCATTCATGCTTTTATAAAGTTCTTTTCTTGCTTGTAAATAGGTATTGTTTAGTTTGGTTTTATGGAGGATGAAAGTAGTATAAAAGCTAGAATTATAGTTTAATTCTTTTATTGTGTTTTCATCAAATAAGGCTTGTTGGTTTTTATCAAATAAAGCATAATCTTCACAAAAATATAAAGCTTTTAAAAGATAAGGTTTTGAGTTGATATTAATACTATTAATATCTTCTAAAGAGAGTTTTTGTATATAGGCTATTTTTAAATTATTGATTACTTGTATACACATAAGTTTATAATTATTATATTCTTGACTAAAATGATTAAGATTTTCTAAAAATATTTTATACCCATTGATATAATCTTTTTCATCTTGTATATTATTTATGTACTTAAGACTTTGATTAAAAATACTATTGTTATAAAAATTACAAGAGAAACTATCAAAATTAAATTCTTTTAATAAATTGCTGTTTTTATTATCTATGGAGCATAAAGGAACAAAAGAATTTTGTATGTTTTTATAGTAGGGGTAGAGTTCATTGTTGGAAAGATTAAATGCTTGTTGAACTTTATTTGCACCAAAATAAATAATTTTTTGTGTTGGTTTTTTGATTAAAGAAACTATGGCGCTTGATCCAACAATGCTTCCAATATAATATAATGGTCGCTCTTGAATGTCTTGTTTTAATAGTTGAAATGTTTTTTCTCTAACTTTATCATTTAAAATTATAAGTTTAATAGCCTTATAAAAGACTTCAGCTTGTTCAATAGCCTCATCTTGTTTTGTATCGTCGTCTAAAATTATATTTTCGATTCCAATAATTTTTATTACAAAGTGTCCCAATTCCAAAGCTGTTATAACTGTAGAATCAAATATACCATTTACTAAATCATTAATATGTTGTAAGATAGTCTTATTGGACATTTTGCCTATCCTTTGCTCTAAGTTAGATATATAAAATATACCAAAACAATTTTATAAAATAAATAAAAAATAATTGAAAAAATTATTTTTAAACTTGTGCTTAAATGAAAAATTTCTAGTAAATTCATAAAATAATGCCACAATATAAATAAAATTAAAATATCATTAAAAATACTATACAAAAAAATAAATAATGAATTCGTTTTATATTTAGTTGTACATTTTTTACAAATTAATTCTTTGCCAAAACCTAATAAAAATATATTTGATACATTTTGCAATTTATTGATTTTTGTTTTACAAACTTCACATTCTTTATAAAAGGACATTGATTTCTCCATCGGTTTTCTTACTACTCTCTACGGCTTCTTGCCCTTCTCTTAAAGCTTCTTTTATACTTTCTTCAATGTTAATAGTAGCATTGTTTTCATTTACATTCATTTAAAGCCTTTTGAGTTTTATTTATCAAATATAAGCTGAGTTTGAAAAATTTTTAAATTCATTCTCGCAATTCTTATTAGCTATACTAGGAATCTTAGAAGTTAAATTTAAATCTAAATTATTAAATTTTTTCATTTTTTCAAACATTAGGTTTCTACCTGCAAAAGAACATATTTTGGAATTAAGATTTAAAAAGGATACATATATAATAAATGTTCCAGTAAATCGTGCATAAAGGAGAATAAAGTAATTTTACAAGTATAGCAAATATTGTTATAAGCACAACACAAGGTATATAAATCTTTTAAGTTTATAAAAAGGTTTGTTCATTTAATTCTCTTCTCATTGATACTATAAAGATATAAATTATCCTTAATGATACTTTGTTCTTTTTTATTTTTTATCTTTTTTATTTTGATCTTCTTTGGTTTTTACTTCTTTTGAAGTTTTAGAACATTCTTTATCCGTATATAATCTTACACAATATTTTCCCCAAGTTTGTCCTATGAAAAAATTTCGAAATATTCCGAAATTTGTAGCATTGGTATATCTATCTACATATTTCATATAATCAAGTGCTGAAGCTTGTATGATTATTTCTTTTTCATCTCTTGCTTGATAATCTTTACCTAATAAGCACACGGTTATCTTTTCTGGCTAAATCACTTGGTGGTGTGCTTTGCCCCCAAAGATAATAAGATAAAATTTCTATTCCATAATCGCCTTTTAAATTTAACGATGCCATTCATCCCTCCATTGCATATCATGAAATAATTGATAATATAATCCAGGAGGATCAAAGTCATAACGCATTTCAACTTCGCCACAATTTGTAATAGGATAATAGATATATTCATGATTGTTTTTATTATCTTTATTTTTCCAATATTCTACAGTGCCTTTTTTAAATTTAAAGTCATGGTCGTTTTCAATAAAATATTTTTGTATCATAAAGCAAAAACAGAATAACCAAATTTTGAATAATAGCCAGTATCGCCACCAACGACAATAAATCTAATATCATAAGGGATAAAAGTAAAATCACCTAACCTGTCTTCTAAGAGTAAAGAATATTTAAGTTCTAAATCATCTGTTAAAATTTTTTCCTCCTCAAAAGGCCTTACAATGCTAAAACCTTGCATCATTTTTTGCATATTTTCTTCTTGGCTTTTATTAAGATCAATTTGTTTTGCAATATCATCGATACCAAATTGTTTGCCGTTGCTGTAAAATTGACAATTTAAACCTTTCTTTGCTTTTTCTTTGCTTGAATAATAGCAATTAGTGATATCAAGCCAATCTCCATCTGCATTCATAACTAGTGGATCATGTGCTTGATTATAAAGTTTTTCAAGCCAATCTTTAGTAGCTCTTTCAAATAATTCATTTTGGCTTAATCTTCTACCTTCTTTTATACAATAACCCTCTTGATTAAGTGTTACTATAGGACGTAAAGTCACTTTTACATAACCATTTTTAATTTCAGTATAAAAAAGTATTTTATATACTATAAATAATATAGCTATAATCCAAACTATTTTTTTTAATTTTGTATTAAATAAGTAATTAAATCTATAAAAAAGTTTTTTCATTTATGTTCCTAAAATCTAAGCTATTTTATAATAATCCTTATAAACAATTCCTTTCTTAAGTTCTAATTTAATATTTAAACTTTCTTCTATATCGTGTATTTAATAAAGCTTGATTGTTTTGATTTAAGCTAGTAAAATTTTCGCAAAAATATAAAGCTTTTAATAAATAAGGTTCTGAGTTGATATTAATATTGTCTATTGTATCTTTTGGGCTCAATACTTTGTAATTATTTTGCAATTCAGTATTTTTATTATTAAGTATAGGAGTTTTTTTAAAGTCATAAAAAGGAAAATAATAATGCTTTAAATCTTTGACAATTTTGCCATTATAATATAATTGAATTTTTTGCATATTTTTAATTTGTGTTTTATGACAATGCGCTAAATTATAATAATATCTTTCGTTGGAAGTTAAACCCAAAGATAAATGAGTTTCAAATTCCCTTATAAAATCAATAATTTAACCAAGATTCTATTTTAGAATTAATCCACCAAAGAGCTACCATTGCTGTGCTAACAATAGCAATGCCTGCTAAAATTCCAAGTGTTGCACTACCAGTAAAAATGGCTATTGCCACAAACTTGGCTCGAAGCGTTACAAAAATAATTGGGTGAATTAAACGCTTTTAAATAATACCTTGTTAATTTTTCCTAATATAAATTTTATAATATCTCTTTTCATAAGTGCATTTTAATTCTCTTTTATCGCCTTTTAAAAGATAAATGCGTTCTGTTGGATAAGTAGATTTTTCATCATCCTGAAATCTGCGATTATAAAGGGTAATATAATTTTTTCCTTTAAACTCCATAACTCCATAGTATAAATAGCCTAGCATAGGACTTCCAAATTCAAATTTTAGTGGTTGTGAAATTTTATTGCTTGGCAAGGCATATAAACCAAATACTACAGCAACATTACTGTCAAGACTTCCTTGAAGAATACCTCGAGTACCCGTTCCATAAAAATGCAAATCATCCCCATAGATTTTATCACTTGCTTTATCTAGCTTACCATTTTTATATATCCAAAGTGCTTCATAATAATCCCCTGATATAAAAATCAAATTTTCGGGCACTCCATCATTGTTAATATCAATTTTTCTTTTATACATTTTAGTATTATCGAGAAAATAAAATTTTTCACCACCTTTGTGTTTGAAAGCTTTTGCTATTTCTTCTTTTATAATCTCTCCCTTTTCTGTGCAAAAATCTGTAGTCATACCATATCTACTACTTGTTCCAAAAGTACAAAAGCCTATGCTATATGGAGGATTGACAGAAGGAGGAACTTCTTGCCATTTGCTCTCATCAAATTCATCATCATGCTGTCTTGCATATTCACATAATTCTTTATTGTTAGAATCTAGCACCTTACCTAGAAGTTTAAGCAAGTCTGTAATGCGGTTTTCATAAGATTCTTCCAAAAACCAAAAGCGAAATCTATAAGTATCTTCTTCATCATAATCATATTGTAGAAAATCAGCTCTATCAATTTTATTTAAATTTTTAATAAATGCCCTTTGTGAATCTAAAAGATCTTTTAGTCTTTGCTCCTTATCAGGAAACTTAGAGACTTTTAACTCTTTTCTTAATTGTGTATAGACTTCACCCATATAGCGATCTAAATTTTGTAACTGCCCGCTTTTATCATTGCATATCATCTTTTCAACATTGCTTTTTGCTTTAGCACAATCAAAACTAGGTTTAGCTTCACTTGGAGATTGGGCATTAGCACCAATACCTAACATTAAACATAATCCTAAAACTATTGAAAACTTTTGCATGGATACTCCTTTAAATGTTATTAAAGATATTTAAATACTGCAATTAATTTGCATATTATATAAAACAATAAGAAAAATAATAAATTTAAACCAAGTAAATAATACTTCTCTTTTTTCACTAAAGGAATTTTATGCTTTTTTAAAATAAAAATTTTAAATATTAAAAGATAAATAAGAGAGCAGATATAAAAATTAAGGTTGTAAAAAATATAAAATCAAGTTCAGCTTTTAAATGAATATTATCATAAGATATTGCAATTGAAAAAATGATTCCGGTGCTAACACAGCAAATAATTCCATAAAAAACCAATAGATAATACTTTTTTCTTTGGATAAAATTTGCCTGATCTTAGGAAAAAATAAAGCAATGATAAAAGGTGCTAACCCTTTTAAAATTTCTTGAGGAAATGAGACGCAAATGATGAATGCAGCCCATAGACAACTAAAAATATAATCTCCCAGAGTTGTCATAATTGAACCTTAATTTTAAATTTATATATTTTATAAAAAATACATAAACTAAAATGATTTTATTTTTTTATAGTGATTTTATAAAGATGAAAGCTTAATTTTTATGATAAATCTAAATGAATGTTTTTGAAGTTTAATGGTGCGCTCAAGAGGATTCGAACCTCTGGCCTTTTGAACCGCAATCAAATGCTCTATCCAGCTGAGCTATGAGCGCATTTTTAAAGACGCTATTATATAATATTTTTCTTAAAAATAGGTTATTTGTTTGATTTTTTAGTAATTTTATCATCGAATTCCAATTCTTTTTTTCTTTTTTTATAATAAACAATAAGTCCAAGCACTAAAATCAAGCATATAAGTGTAAAAATATACCAAGTAGCATTTTTATTGCCGTTTAAAAATAACCCATTTGTATTCATTCCAAAAAAACCTACGATTAAATTTAGAGGCAAAAATATCGCAGAAAGGACGCTTAAAAAATATAAACTTTGATTAATCCTTTCATTTTTGATCGCATTTATAAATAAATGTAATTCGTTAAGTCTTGTTAGAATTTCTTTGCTATTTTTCAAAGCTATATTAGCGCCAAAAATCAATGGTCTTAAGGCTTTTTTATGCGGACTTGATTCAGCAAGTAAATTTAAAGCTTCATTAAATAGAGAAAGGTTTTTTAAATTTTTATTTATTTTTTGCTTTAAAATGAAACTTTTTTTAAAAAAATTTTTAATCAAATTGCCCTTTAAAAGGATATTTTCTTTATGCTCTATAATATTTTCAAAATGTGTATTCATCGCTTTATATTCATCCAAGTTAGCACGGATAATGTTTAGAAAATCATTAAGGTTGAAAATTTTAAATTCTGTATTTTCTAACTTGAAAATATATTCTTCCTCAAATCCAAAAACATGAATCTTTTCTTTATCTGTTTTGGAGTTTAATGAGGATAAAATTAAAATTTTTTGCCCTAGAAAATCCATATATAAAGTGTTGGAATTTTTACTTAAAAATTTAGCTAAATTATCATCATACTGCATTGTTTAACCTTTTAGAATAAAAATCTTTTCTAAATTTATTAAATTCGTTTTTTTGAATCGCCTCTCTCATTTGTTTTACCAAATCAAGATAATAATGCAAATTATGCAAACTTGCTAAGCGAAAAAAAGTTAGCTCCTTAGCTTTAAAAAGATGATTTAAATAAGCACGTGAGAAGGTGCGGCAAGTGTAGCATTGACAAGTTTTATCTATAGGATCGTGATCGTTAATAAATTCTGCTTTTTTGATATTAAATTTGCCAAAGCTAGTGAAAAAAGTTCCATTTCTAGCATTTCTTGTTGGCATAACACAATCAAACATATCTACCCCACGTGCAACATTTTCTACTAGATCTTCAGGGGTGCCAACGCCCATTAAATATCTAGGACGATTTTCGTCTAAAAAAGGATTTAAATTCTCTACAGTTTCATACATAAGAGCATTTTCCTCTCCGACACTAAGCCCTCCTATAGCTAGTCCATCAAATTCCATTTCATTTAAAGCTAAGGCGCAACGTTTTCTTTCTTCATAATCAGTTCCGCCTTGGATGATTCCAAAAATATTTTGATCTAAACCTATGTTTTGTTTTTGCATTTTTTTATGATATTCTATGGCTTCTTTTGCCCATAAAATAGTCCTATCAACAGAAATTTTAACCCTTTCTTTGGTTGCAGGTAGAGCAACTAGATCATCTAAGATCATCATAATATCTGATTTAAAAGTATATTGGATATCCAAAACACTTTTAGGAGTAAAAAGATGCTTGCTTCCATCAATATGACTTTTAAATTCTATACCTTCATTAAAATGTTTTGAATTTTTACTTAAAGAAAAAGCTTGAAAACCACCACTATCGGTTAAAAAACTTCTATCAAATTGAGTAAAACCATGCAAGCCTTTAAAATTTCTAATCACCTCCAAACCAGGACGCAAATACATATGATAAGTATTAGCAAGAATGATTTTTGCATCGAGTTCTTTTTTAAGATCGTTAGCATCAAGGCTTTTAACCGCACCCACTGTTCCAACAGGCATAAAAATAGGAGTTTCAAAGGTGCTATGTTCTGTAGTGATTTCACATACTCTAGCCATGCCATCTTTATACTTTAATTTAAATTCCATTTGATATAATTCCTTTTTTTGGAGATAAACACAATGAATCATATTTTAATTATAATTGATGGAATTTTAGCAAAGCATTTCTTAGAAAGGCTTTGTTTTGAAAAAGGTTTAGGGTATTTTTTTACTATCGTTTGCCAAGAAGAACTTAATATAAAGAGTGATTCTTTAGAATTATATCGTTTTGATCCTACCAGTACAGCACGTCTTGAAACGATTATGGGTAAAAACTTTAAACAAGCTTTTATTTACATGCAAGATGAATTTGAGGCGAAAAAAACTTATGAGGCTTTGCGTTTATTAGATATCAATTTAGAAATTGAAATTATGGATTTTTGGGGATTAAGCATCAGCGATTCTCATGTAAATTTAATCGATGCGAGAATGACTTTGAGTCGTAGATTGATGAATTTTTTTCCAGATATCGCTCTTACTGCCCAATGCGTAGGACTCGGAGAAGGGGAGATTATGGAGGTGAAAATTCCTTCAGGATCTATTTTTGCCTACAGACATATTAGATCTATTCAACAAAAAAGATGGCGTATAGTATTGATTTATAGAAATTCAAAAATTTATTTTGTGAAACCTAGCTTTGTTTTAGAACCTAATGATAGCATTTTAATCGTAGGAGATCCTGTTGTTCTTCAAACTATTTTTCACAATATCAGAGATAAAGCAGGGCAGTTTCCTATTCCTTTTGGAAGTAATATTTTTACCCTTATTGATATGAAAAATATGAGTGAAAAAACTCAAGAGAATTTGATCAATACAACCTTATATCTTGAAGAAAAAAGCAATGCAAAGAAAAGTTTTATAAGAGTGATAAATCCTAAAATGAGTCCTATATTTCATAAATTAAAAGAATTATTTTATGAAAAAGAAGGGGTGTTTTTTGATTATTTTAATACAGATTTTACCCATTTAGATGCTTTTTTGCAAAATAACGATATAGGGATGCTCATTACAGATTATAAACATTTTCAAAAAGAGAAAAAGAAATTTTTTGATTTAAAAATTCCTATACTAAAAATAGGAGAGTGTGAATTTAAAAACTTAAAAGAATCGGTGATTTTAAGTGCTAATGAAAGCGAACTTGAAAATAATGCCAATGTGATCACTGATTTTAGCAAACAGCTTGATTTTAATCTAACGCTTTATTATTACAATCCTAATTCTCAAAATATCAGCGATATGAAAGAGTATTTTAGCAGTTTATCTAAACTTTATGATAAAAATATTCAAATCATTCACAAAAGAGACGATAATCCGCTTTTAAATTTACAATACCGCAATGATTTATTGCAATTTGTAAGTTTTGAAAAAGAGCTTTTGGGCGGAAATTTTAGCAAAAGTTTAAGTACAAATTTAAACAGACATTATGCTAAAATGAAGCAAAATTATCAGCTTTTTATACCGGTTGAATAAAGCAATTTTAAGCAATAATTAGTCCTAATTTGATAAAATAGATTTAAGAATAAAACAAAAGTGAAAAAATGCAAATAAAAGTCAATTTAAAAGAAAATGCGTATCAAGTTTATATCGATGAATTAGAGAATTTAGAATTTGACACTAAGGTTTTTATACTTTCAAATCCTAAAATTTCAGGACTTCATCTAAAAAAATTACTCGATAAAATTAAAGCTAAAGAGATTTTTATCGCTACGATAAAGGATGGAGAAGAATATAAAAACTTAAACACCATAGAAGAAATTTTAAATCAAATGTTTAATTCTAAGCTTGATAGAAAAAGTATCCTAATAAGCTTTGGTGGCGGAGTGATCAGCGATATGGGAGGATTTGCAGCAAGTATTTATAAAAGAGGCATTGATTTTATCAATATCCCTACGACGCTTTTAGCCTGTGTTGATGCTGCTGTTGGCGGAAAAACTGGAATCAATAACTCTTTTGGAAAAAATCTTATAGGAACTTTTTATCAGCCAAAAGCTGTGTATTGTGAGAGTGAATTTTTAAGAACTTTAGGCGAAAGAGAACTTGCTGCTGGCATGGCAGAATTTATAAAAATGGCAGTGATATTTGATGAAAATTTACTAGCTTTCATAGAAAGTATAGATGAAAAAGCTTTTTTAAGCGCAAAATGTGAAAATGAAATTTTTTCCAAAATTATCGCTAAAAGCATAGAGCTTAAGGCTAAAGTTGTAGAACAAGATGAAAAAGAAAGCCATCTTAGAATGCTTTTAAATTATGGTCATACCTTTGCTCATGTTATAGAAAATTTAACTAATTATAGCGTATATTTGCACGGTGAAGCTGTGGCTATAGGTATGAATATGGCAAATCGTTTAGCCTTAAATTTAAAGCTTTTAAGCGAAAAAGAATGCGATAGAATCGAAAGACTTTTAAGAAAATTTAAACTACCAACGCATTATAAAATCGATAATGTCGATGCTTTTTATGAAGCTTTTTTCATGGATAAGAAAAATTCTAATCAAAAATTAAATTTCATTCTTGCCAATTCTTTAGGCAAAGGCTTGATTAAAAGCGATATTGATCTAAAAGATATCATTAAAACCTTAAAAGAATTCTCATGAAAAAAATCATTTTTCTAGCTTTATTTTTTACCATAGCCTTTGCAGACACCAATAGCACGATCGCTAAAGGCATCCAAGAAAAAATCAACACTTTAAATACCATCATTAATGCAAGTATTTGGAATGTAAGATATGAAAATTTTATGAAATATCAAAATATCAATGATGAAATTCTCATTCTAAATTTAGATCTTAAAAAAACCACAGATATACTCGCACAAGAAGAATTAAAACGTAAAATCAGCAATTTAAAAGAACAGCTTAATTTGTTAAAAGAATACAAAGATTTAAATTTTGCTCAAATTCTTAGCGCTCCAAATCATGTTGAAATTTTGCCAAAACTTACCAATCCTTTAGCCATAATCGGGGCTTTTTCTCATATTAAAAAAATAAAAGGAGAAAAAGAGGAATATTTGTCTAAATTTAACGAGTTTAAAAATTTAGTCGATAAGATCAAGGAGAAAAATTCAGAGCTTAAAGAATTGGTTGATTTTGATCCAAGTCCTAAAAATATACAAGCTTTAAAAGAATCCAATCAAAAATTAGAAGAATTTGATCAAATTTTAAATTTCATCAGTGCTTCTTATTCGGTGTATGAAAAAAAGATTGATGAGGAAATTTCAAGGGTTAGTTCTGAAATTAAGATCCAAACCTTAAGAGCGATTAACATTATCATTTCTATCGTTTTTGTTATTGCTATTTCATTTTTGCTTAAATATATCGCTAAAAAATACATTAAAGACAGCGAAAGATACTATACAGCAACTAAAATCATCAATTTTATCAATATCAATATCATCTTACTTATCTTGCTTTTTGCCTATATAGAAAATATAAGCTATCTTGTAACCATACTAGGATTTGCTTCTGCGGGTTTGGCAATTGCCATGAAAGATATGTTTATGTCTATGCTTGGATGGTGCGTGATTGTCTTTGGGGGTAGTTTTAGAGTAGGTGATCGTATTAAAGTTTTTCAAAATGACACAACTTATGTAGGTGATATCATAGATATTTCTTTTTTAAGAATCACTCTTTATGAAGAGCTTACTCTAGAAACTTATATGAAAAATCGCCGCAGTGGCCGTATTATCTTTATACCAAATAATTATGTTTTTACAAATTTATTGGCTAATTATACCCATCATGGTATGAAAACCATCCTTGATGGAATCGATATTAATATAAGTTTTGATAGCAACATCGAAAAAGCACAAGAAATAGTAGAAAAAATCGTGACTCATCATTCAAAAAAATACACAGAGCTTGCAAGAAAAAACATGCATCGTTTAAAAGATGAATACAGCATTAAAAATTCTAAAGTAGAACCTAGATTTTTTGTATTTTTTGAGCATTGGGGGATGAGAATTTCTGCTTGGTATATGACAAGCTCTTATGCAGCTTTAGTGCTTAGAAGCACAATCAGTAAAGAAATTATTAAAGAGTTTAAAAAACACAGCGATATTAAAATCGCTTATCCAGCACAAAATTTGTATGTGGATAAAATGGACTTAAACCACAAATTTAAAGATTTTCCCATAAAGGAATAAAGATTGAAAGAAAAAGTTTTTTTTAAAACCTTTGGATGCAGAACAAATATTTATGATACAGAGCTTTTAAAACGCTATGTAAAAGATTTTGAAATTACGAATGATGAAAAAGAAGCACAAATTGTAGTTGTCAATTCTTGCACGGTTACAAATGGAGCCGATAGCGGGATAAAATCGTATATTAATACCATGAAAAAACAAGGGATTAAAGTCATACTTACAGGTTGTGGGGCTGTAAGCAAGGGAAAGGAGCTTTTAGAACAAAAGCAAATTTTTGGAGTGCTAGGAGCGTCCAATAAAGATAAAATCAATGAATTTTTAAACGCAAAAACAAGTTTTTATGAGCTTGGAAATTTAAATTTTATTGATAAAGATATCGTTTGCGAGTATGAAAACCACACTAAAGCCTTTGTTAAAATTCAAGAAGGATGCGATTTTGCCTGTTCGTATTGTATCATTCCTAGTGTAAGGGGTAAATCAAGAAGTGTAGTAGAAAAAGATCTTTTAAAACAAGTGGAAATTCTTGCACAAAATGGTTATTCTGAAATCGTTTTAACAGGAACTAACATAGGATCTTATGGTATAAAAAATGGCACAACACTAGGAAAACTTTTGCAAAAAATGGGAAAAATTTCAGGGATAAAGCGTATAAGGCTTGGCAGTTTAGAACCAGCACAAATTGATGAAAGCTTTTTAGAAATTTTAGATGAAGCTTGGATTGAGAAGCATTTACATATCGCTTTGCAACACACAAGCGAAAAAATGCTACGCATCATGAGAAGACGTTCACATACTGATAATGATCTAAAACTTTTTAATCATATAGCAAGTAAAGGTTTTGCTCTAGGGACTGACTTTATAGTGGGTCATCCTGGAGAAAATGAATCTATATGGAAAGAAGCTTTAGATCATTTTAAAAATTTTCCACTCACTCACATACATGCTTTTATTTTTAGTCCTAGAAACAATACTCACTCAGCTACCATGAAAGAAGATCTTGTTAGTGGTGATGTGGCTAAAGAAAGATTAAATCTTTTAAAAGACATCGTAGAAAAAAATAACTATGAATTTAGAAAGAAAAATAAAGTTTCACTTGAAATTTTAGTTGAAACTCAAAAAGATGGTGTTTTTGAAGGTTATGATCAATTTTTTAATAAAATAAAAATAAAAAGCGATCAAGATATAGCTAAAGAATGGTTGCTAATAAACCGATATGAAGTGCAAGAAAAATATAATTTTTCAAATTTTGCAAGGCTGAAAAATGAAAAATAAAAAAATCATACTCATATCTTTTGTGATTTTGTGTGTTCTTTTTGGAATTTTATACATCAAAAACGAACCAAAATACATCGATGAAAGTCTTTATCAAAGTCTTTTGGATCAAAATTTAATCCAAAAAGCCATTATAGATAGTGAAGAAGTTTTGTTAAAAACTAAAGAAGGAAATTATGCCGTTATTAAAGATGGAATCGATTTAAAAACCCTTTTAGCTAAAGTTCCAGTAGAGATAAAAAAAGACAATACTTTATGGCTTATAAGTGTTTTTGTTTTTTTAATCATTTTATTTTTTTTAATCCTTTCTTTTTTAAGAAAAAAAGAAATGGCAAAATACCCAATTTCTACTAATAAAGCATCTAGTGCAAATCAAAATCCCCAACTAGAAAGTTCCAATATCAAGCCTGTGATTTCAAACATAACCTTTAAAGATGTTGCAGGTGTTGATGAGGTTAAAATGGAATTAAGCGAATTAGTAGATTTTTTGCAAAATTCTAAGAAATACAAAGAATTTGGCGTAAAAATGCCTAAAGGCGTTTTGATGGTTGGGCCTCCAGGGGTAGGAAAAACTCTCATAGCTAAAGCCGTTGCCGGAGAGGCGGGAGTTCCTTTTTTTTATCAAAGTGGCTCTAGTTTTGTAGAAATTTATGTTGGAATGGGTGCCAAAAGAGTTAGAGAGCTTTTTTCTAAGGCTAAGATGATGGCACCAAGCATTATTTTTATTGATGAAATTGATGCAGTAGGCAAAGCAAGAGGTGAGATGTCCAACGTTGAAAGGGATAGCACCTTAAATCAGCTTTTAACTCAAATGGATGGCTTTGAGGACAATAACGGCGTTATTGTTATAGCCGCTACCAATAAAATAGAACTCATGGATCCAGCTTTATTGCGTTCAGGGCGTTTTGATAGAAGAATTTTTTTATCTTTGCCCGATTTTAGGGATAGACTTAGAATTTTAAAAATTTACATGAAAGATAAAAATAACAATGTCGATTTAAGCAAAATCGCTAAAGCAAGCGTTGGTTTTAGTGGGGCAGGGCTTGAAACTTTAGTCAATGAAGCGGCGATCAATGCTTTAAGAAGAAATAGCACTTTAGTTGAAGAAAATGACTTTTACGAAGTTTTAAATAAAGTACTTGTGGGCAAAAAGAAAATTTTAACTTTTAACGATGAAGAAAAGAAAATTCAAGCTACTTATCAAGCGGCTAAGGCATTAAGTGCGTATTATTTTGATATAGGGTTTGAAAAATTTACGCTTATTGAGGATCGCTTTAAAGAATATGAAAAAAATATCAGATCCAAATCTGAACTTATCAATCGCATTAAAGTTTATTTAGCCGGTTCTAGAGCTATGAATTTAATCTACAATGAAAGCTACACAAACTCACAAAATGACTTTTTAAAGATCAAAGAATTACTAGAATATATGGTTAATTTTGATATGATAGAAGAGCCTAATTTGGAAGAATATAAAAAAGAAGTGGATGAATTCTTAAGCTCTATGAAAGAAAAAATTTTAAAATTATCAGAACTCCTACTTGATCAAGAAAAAATCGAATACAAAGATATCAAACTTTTTATGCAAATTTAATCTTCAAAATTAACAACACATTGAAATTTCTATATTTTCAATGTGTCTTTACATTAGTTAATAAAATATATTGTATAATACTAACTCATAAAACTTTAGTTATATAGACTAAATTAAATTAAGTAAATTTTTTTATATATATACTTGACAAAATAACACTCAAAGTTGTATAATACTCTTAGCAATTAAAAAAGAGAGTGCTAATTTAAAGAAAGGAAGTCATGAGAAATCACGATAAAAAAGGTTTGATTTTAGATTCTATTATCGAAACTTATTTATTAGATAATGTTCCTATAGGTTCTAATGAGCTTAATTTAAATTTATGCATTCCAGCATCGACTATACGTGTTTATTTGAAAAGATTGAGCGATGAAGGATTGATCACTCAACTTCATATAAGCAGCGGTAGAATTCCAACCGTTTTAACGATGCAAAATTATTGGCAAAATTTTTGGAAAGAAAAACAAAGTGAAATTAATATCACGAACGAGGTTTTTTTAAAAGAATTAAGCAAAGAATTTGAAATTTATTGCTTGGTTTATGGAGGTAGAAATTTAATCTTAAAAGAAATTTTTAATCTTAATACCAAATTTATAGTTTTGGATTTTGAAGAAGAAGAGCTTGTGATAAAATACACCAAAGAAGCTTGGGAATTTTTAAAAACTTTGATAGGTTTTGATCTTTTCAGTATAGAAAATATAGCTTTGAAAGTTTCTTTCATGGAGCTTGTAGAAAAGATCACTTGTTTAAGACAGAATTTGATTTATTATAGAAGTAATGAAGAAAGGGCTTACCAAATTTATCAAAACGATGAATTTGTTAAGCTCTTAGATTGCGGTGTGCATCATTATTTTAAAGACAGCTTAGAATTTGAACCTTTATTTAAAGAAGGTTTTATGGGACTTAAAGTAGATGGGCAATTTTTGGGCGAAGATGTAAATATTATCTTAGCGGGTAGTGTTTATACGGATTATAAAAAAATACTAAAACAAATAAAGGAGGCAGCGTGAGCGAACAAAAGCAAGAAATCGAAAACGAAAATTCACAAGAATGCGAAAATTTGCAAGAAGAAAATACATGCAATGAAGAAAATGAACAAGATAAATTGCAAAAAGAATTCGATGAATTAAAAGATAAATATATGCGTGCAAACGCTGAATTTGAAAATATTAAAAAAAGAATGGAAAAGGAAAAAATAACCGCAATGCTTTATGCTAATGAAGGCTTTGCGAAAGATTTGCTTGATGTTTTAGACGCTTTAGAGGCGGCTTTAAACGTTGAAGCAAAAGATGAAATCAGTTTAAAAATCAAAGAAGGAGTGCAAAATACTTTAGATTTGTTTGTTAAAAAACTTGAAAAAAATGGTATTAAAACCATAGAGGAAGTAAAAGACTTTGATCCAAATTTACACGAAGCGATGTTTCATGTAGATAGCGCGGATCATGAAAGCGGAGGTATTGTGCAGGTTTTACAAAAAGGATATAAAATTAACGATCGCGTGATACGTCCAACAAAAGTAAGTGTAGCAAAATAAATTACAATCGAAAGGATAAAAAATGAGTAAAGTTATAGGTATAGATTTAGGAACAACCAATTCTTGTGTTTCTGTTTATGAACGCGGAGAAAATAAAGTAATCCCAAACAAAGAAGGTAAAAACACAACTCCTTCAGTGGTTGCTTTTACAGATAAGGGGGAAATTTTAGTTGGAGATAGTGCAAAGCGTCAAGCTGTGACCAATCCTGAAAAAACTATATATTCTATAAAAAGAATTATGGGTTTGATGATCAATGAAGAAGCGGCCAAAGAAGCTAAAAGCAGACTTCCTTACCACATCACTGAAAGAAATGGAGCTTGTGCGATCGAGATCGCAGGAAAAATTTATACTCCACAAGAAATTTCAGCGAAAGTTTTGATGAAATTAAAAGAAGATGCGGAAGCTTTCTTGGGTGAAACTGTAGTGGATGCAGTTATCACTGTTCCTGCTTATTTTAATGACGCGCAAAGAAAGGCAACTAAAGAAGCTGGAACTATCGCAGGGCTTAACGTTTTAAGGATTATCAATGAGCCAACAGCTGCAGCTTTAGCGTATGGACTTGATAAAAAAGATAGCGAAAAAATCGTTGTTTATGATCTAGGTGGTGGTACATTTGACGTTACTGTGCTTGAAACAGGCGATAACGTAGTGGAAGTTTTATCAACCGGTGGTAATGCTTTCTTAGGTGGAGATGATTTTGATAATAAATTAATCGATTTTCTTGCAAGTGAATTTAAAAATGAAACAGGAATCGATCTTAAAAATGATGTAATGGCTTTACAACGTTTAAAAGAAGCAGCTGAAAATGCTAAAAAAGAACTCAGCTCAGCTAATGAAACTAATATCAACTTGCCATTTATCACAGCGGATGCAAGCGGCCCAAAACACTTAACAAAAACCATCACTAGAGCTAAATTTGAAAGTATGATTGAAGGTTTAGTAGCTGAAACCATCACTAAAATCAATGAAGTGGTTGATGATGCGGGGCTTAAAAAAGATGAAATTAAAGAAATCGTTATGGTAGGGGGATCTACTCGTGTTCCTTTAGTGCAAGAAGAAGTTAAAAAAGCTTTTGGAAAAGATCTTAACAAATCTGTAAATCCTGATGAAGTTGTGGCTATCGGTGCAGCGATCCAAGGTGCGGTTATAAAAGGTGATGTTAAAGACGTGCTTTTGCTTGATGTAACTCCACTTTCTTTAGGTATTGAAACTTTAGGCGGTGTGATGACTAAGATCATAGAAAAAGGCACAACTATCCCAACCAAAAAAGAACAAGTTTTCTCAACTGCAGAAGACAATCAAAGTGCCGTAACCATCAATGTTTTACAAGGTGAAAGAGAATTCAGCCGTGATAATAAATCTTTAGGAAATTTCAACCTTGAAGGAATTCCACCAGCACCACGTGGTATGCCACAAATTGAAGTAACTTTTGATATCGATGCAAATGGTATTTTAACCGTTTCTGCTAAAGATAAAGCAACAGGCAAAGCACAAGAAATCAAAATCACAGGTTCAAGCGGCTTGAGTGAAGAAGAAATCGATAAAATGGTAAAAGACGCAGAACTTCACAAAGAAGAAGACAAAAAACGCAAAGAAGCTGTAGATGCAAGAAATGCAGCTGATAGCTTAGCACATCAAGTTGAAAAATCTTTAAGCGAACTTGGAGAAAAAGTTCCAGAAGATGAAAAAGCAAATATTCAAAAAGCTTTAGATGAGTTAAGAGAGACTTTGAAAAATGAAAATTCAAGTAAAGAAGAAATTGAAAGCAAAATGAAAGCTTTAAGCGAAGTTTCTCACAAATTAGCTGAAAATATGTATAAAAAAGACGACGCACAAGCTAACGATAAAAAGAAAAAAGACGACGATGTTATCGACGCTGAAGTAGAATAATTCCTCCTTTTATCTTGATGCCAAGCTATTTTTAGCTTGGCTTTTAAAATTTAAATATTTTTTAAATAACTTTTAGCAAAATTTTTCTATAATTCTTTTTATTTTTAAGGAAAAATTTTATGGATACGGCTCGTTTTCAACCAATCATAAATTTTATATGGGGAGTGGCAGACGATCTGCTTCGTGATGTTTATGTTAAAGGAAAATATCGCGATATTATCTTGCCTATGACTGTTTTAAGAAGAGTAGATGCGGTTTTAGAACCTACAAAAGATAAGATTTTGGATCTTTACGAACAATTTAAAGATAAAATAGATAATCTTGATTTTTTAGGTAAGAGCAAAGGCAATGGCTTAGGCTTTTATAATTATTCTAAATTCACCTTACAAACTCTTTTAAACGATCCTAAAAATATAAGAGTAAATTTTGAAAATTACCTTGATGGTTTTAGTGAAAATATCCAAGATATCATTTCCAAATTTGAATTTAAAAATCAGCTAGATAGATTAGAAAATGCCAATATTCTTTTTGGTGTTATAGAAAGATTTTGCTCGCCTAAGATAAATTTATCTATAGCGCCTATATTAGATGCTCAAGGCAATGTTATCCAAGAAGGCTTAAGTAACCTTGGTATGGGATATGTTTTTGAAGAACTCATTCGTAGATTTAACGAAGAAAACAACGAAGAAGCAGGAGAGCACTTTACCCCAAGAGAAATTATAGATCTTATGACACATCTTGTATTTTTACCCGTAAAAGAACAAATCAACAAACCAGACAAGATTTTTCTCATCTATGACAATGCCTGCGGAAGTGGCGGAATGCTAACCGAATCAAAAGAATTCATCACAGATCCTCAAGGCCTCATACAATCTAAAGCAAAAATTTATCTCTATGGACAAGAGATCAACCCAGAAACTTACGCTATATGTAAAGCCGATATGCTGATAAAAGGCGAAGATCCTGACCATATCAAATACGGCTCAACCTTAAGCGATGATCAGCACAAAAAAACAAAATTTGATTTTATGCTGACCAATCCACCTTATGGAAAATCTTGGGAAAATGATCAAAAAATTCTAAGGGTTGAAAAGAAAGGCTCAAATTCAACTTGCGATGATCCTAGATTTAGTGTAGGTATCACAAGTAAAAGTGATGGGCAAATGATGTTTTTGCTAAATATGCTTAGCAAAATGAAATTTGATACTTCTATGGGTTCACGTATCGCTAGCGTGCATAATGGCAGCTCGCTTTTTAATTCCGATAGCGGTATGGTGGCTATTAGAAAACATATCATTGAAAATGATTATCTAGAGGCTATAGTCGCACTGCCTACAAATATGTTTTACAATACAGGAATTCCGACTTTTATTTGGATCCTTGCCAATAAAAAACCAAAACACAAAAGAGGTAAAATTCAGCTTATCAACGCAACAAGCCAAAAGTATTATTCTAAGATGAAAAAATCTCTAGGTTTAAAACAAAATGAGATGACAAAAGAACACTTAGAAAAAATCACCGAGTTATTTTTGGAAAACATCAGCAATGAAGACAGCAAAATTTTAGACAATATCGAATTCGGTTATACCAAAATCACCATAGAAAAGCCAAAAAGTATCGAAAATTTAGAGCTTGATGAAAGATTTGCAAAACTCAAAGATAAAGACAAAATTTTAGAAAAACTAAAAGAATTGGAAAAAAATCCTAAAGAATTTCAAAGTAAAGAAGAATTTATAAAATTTCTAGGCGTAAAACTCAAAAAAAGTGAAGAAAATTGTCTTATAGATAACGATAAAACCAACAATACAGAAAAAATTCCACTCAAGCAAGATATACGCGAGTATTATGAAAATGAAGTGAAACCTTATGTAAAAAATTCTTGGATCGCTTGGGAAAGTGCAAGCGTAGGGTATGAAATACTTTTTAACAAATATTTTTACACCTATACACCACCAAGAAGTTTGGACGAGATAGACAACGAACTAAGAGCCTTAGAAAAAGAAGTTCAGGAACTTTTAGGCGAGATCATGCAATGAAAAATTTCAAAAACAGCGGCATAGAATGGCTTGGCGAAATTCCAGAGCACTGGGAGGTGGTGAAAATAAAGCATATTTTTAATATTGGAAGAGGTCGTGTAATTTCTCAAGAAGAATTGGATGAAAATGGAAATTTTCCAGTTTATTCTTCTCAAACAACTAACAATGGAATATTAGGATATATAAAAACTTATGATTTTGATTGCGAACAAATAACTTGGACAACTGATGGTGTTAATGCAGGCACAATTTTTCTTAGAAATGGAAAATATAATTGCACAAATGTATGTGGAATATTAAAACCACGAAATAATGAAAATATGTCTTTTTTGACTTATGCTCTTCAAAATGTTACTCCTTATTATAAGCGTCCTGACACCAATGGAGCAAAAATTATGAATAATGAAATGGCCAATATACAAATAGTTTATCCACCATTAAAAGAGCAAGAGCAAATCGCAAATTTCTTAGATGAAAAATGCGAAAAAATAGCAAATTTCATAGAGAAAAAAGAAAAACTCCTCTCGCTTTTGCAAGAGCAAAAACAAGCCTTGATAAATGAAACCATTACCAAAGGGCTTGATAAAAATGTAAAATTCAAAAACAGCGGCATAGAATGGCTTGGCGAAATTCCAGAACATTGGGAAATGGTTAGACTTGGATTAATATTGAAAACAGGGAGCGGTACAACTCCAAATAGTAATAACGATAAATACTACAAAGAAGGAGAAATAGTTTGGATTAATTCTGGGGATTTAAATGACAGTTGTTTAAGAGATAGTAAAAGAAAAATAACTTCAGAAGCTCTTAATGATTACCCGATTTTAAAAATTTTTGATAAAAATTCTTTAATTATTGCAATGTATGGAGCAACTATTGGAAAAATAGCTATATTGAAAGTTAATGCTTGTGTTAATCAGGCTTGTTGTGTATTAGAAAAAAGCACTTGGTATGCAACTTCATATTTGTTTTATTGGTTTAAAGGGTGTAAAAAAGAACTCATTTCAATGGGTAGCGGAGGAGGGCAGCCAAATATTAGCCAAGATATAATAAAAAATCTTAAAATTCCTATATTACCATTAAAAGAGCAAGAGCAAATCGCAAATTTCTTAGATGAAAAATGCGAAAAAATCGACTCTCTTATAACAAAAATCAAAAAGCAAATCGAACTCATAAAAGAATACAAAACCACACTCATAAACGAAGCCGTCTGCGGCAGAATGGGAAAAAGCTAAATTAACTATAACTTGGAGGATAAATTATGAATAAATACACTAAGCCATATTTTAAAGGAAATGCTTTTAATTGTCCCCATTGTGGAGTATATGCAAGTATGGAATGGAGTAATTTTTCAGGAACAGGTGCTTTTGGTGCTATCAATATAAAACAAGTAGAAGGATATTCTTTTTTTGAATCGGCTTGTTGTAATTGTGAAAGGAGTATTATTTGGTATTTGGAGAATGAAAATCCGAAGATGTTTTTTCCAAAGGAAGTTGCTATTCCTCCTGAAGAAAATATGCCTGAAAATGTTAAAGAAATTTATGAAGAAGCATCTTTAATTTTACGTGATTCTCCTAGGGCTTCATGTGCTTTATTACGTTTAGCATTGCAAGAATTGATGAAATATCTTAAAGAAAATATTGAAATATACAATGGATTAAAAAATAGAAATATTGATGAAGATATTAAAGAAATTATCAATATTGGAAATTTTTATCAAGAGCAAAAAGAAACGCTTAAAGAAGCTATGGATTCTGTTAGATTGGTTGGAAATAAAGCTTCTCATCCTTCAGAATTAGATATTAATGATAATCCAGAAATTGCAAATATTCTTTTTGAAATGATTAATTTTATTGTAGAAGAAATTATTACAAAACCAAAAGAAATGAAAGAAAAATTAAATAAAATAAAAAGTGCTATCGATAAAAAAATAAATTAAGGAAAGATTTTAAATATGGAAAATAAACTATTAATTTATGATGAAGTTTTGCAACAAATAAAACAAACAAGTATTTATGATCTTAAAAAAGTAAGAGGGGAAATTTTTAATGCTTTGAAAGAACAGTTCAAATTAGAAAATGGAGATTGTAATATTGGGAGTAATGCCGATGGTTTTTTAAAGTCGACATTATGTAAGTACATTACAGAAAATACTAAAATTTATAAAGAATTAGAAAATATTATTTTTGGGAACAACAATGACTAATTACCAAGAAAAAGATTTTGAAGAATTTATAGAATCATACCTGATAAACCAAAATGGCTATATAAAAAGAAGCTCTCAAGATTATGATAAAAATTTAAGTCTTGATGTAGAGCTTTTTGAAAAATTTTTACAAGCTACGCAAAATAAAGCATTAGAAGAGCTTAAAAAGCGTTTGGGTGAAGACTATAAAAAAGAAATTTATAAGCGTGTTTCTTCACAAATTCAAAATAAAGGCATGCTTAAAGCTTTGCAAACTTATGTAGAGATCAAAGGGGTAAAAATCCATCTAGCCTTTTCAAAGCCAAATACCGATGCAAATGAGCAAAGTTTGTATAATTATACGCAAAATATTTTTTCGGTTGTTCGTCAGTTGTATTATAGCAATTACAATAAAAACTCACTTGATATGGTGATATTTTTAAACGGCCTACCCATCATCACCTTAGAACTTAAAAATTACCTTACCGGACAAAATGTATATGATGCTATCAATCAATACAAAAAAGATAGGGATCCAAAAGAGCCTATATTTAGTCATTCTATCATACATTTTGCCTTAGATAGTGATCTTTGTTATATGAGTACTAAGCTACAAAAAAATGCTACGAAATTTTTACCTTTCAATCGCGGATTAAATAATTCAAGCGGTAAAATAGGACTGCCAAGCGGAGCTGGTAACCCACCAAGCGAGGGGATGAAAACGGCATATTTATGGGAAGAGATCTTTAAAAAAGATACTTTAATGGATTTGTTTTTTAATTTTGTGCAAATTTTAAAAGATAAAGATACAGTAATATTTCCTCGATATCATCAATTTGATCTTGTTAAAAAACTGCTTAAAGATCTTAAAGAAAATGGAGTAGGAAAACGCTACTTGATCCAACACAGTGCAGGAAGTGGAAAGAGTAATTCTATAGCTTGGCTTGCACACAATCTTGTAAGCTTGCATAGAATGCAAAATGAGAAATTAAAAAATGTTTTTGATACTACCATAGTAGTAACCGATAGAAAGATTCTTGATCGACAAATTCAAGACACGATCAAAGCTTTTGAAAATAAAGAAGGTGTGGTAGAGGCGATCACGCAAGGAAGCAAACAGCTTAAAAATGCTTTAGAAGAGGGTAAAAAGATCATCATCACTACTATTCAAAAATTTCCATATATCTTAGATGAAGTCAAAGATTTTAAAGATAAAAATTTTGCCATTATCATCGATGAAGCACATTCTAGCCAAGGTGGAAAAAATACAGAAAAAATGTCAGAGGTTATCAGAAGCAAAAGTGCTGAAGAAAATGAGAATTTAGAAGATGAGATTATCGAGCTTATCAAAAGTAAAAAATTTCAACCTAACGCATCGTATTTTGCATTTACAGCGACACCAAAATCGACAACTTTAGAAATGTTTGGAAATGCTTGTATGGTTGATGGCGTTAAGCAATTTATCCCTTTTCATCTTTATCCTATGAAGCAAGCTATAGAAGAGAAGTTTATACTTGATGTGCTTAAAGGATACACCACTTATAAAAGTTACTATAAAATCGTATCAAATACAAATGAAAATCCAAAATACGATAAAAAACGAGCCAACGCAAAATTAAAAGCCTATGTGCAAGGCAATATCGAAGCCATAGAAGAAAAGTCAAAAATCATGATCGAGCATTTCTTTCAAAATAGCTTTAAAAAGATCGCAGCAAAAGCAAAGGCTATGGTTGTTACTAGCTCAAGAGAAAATGCTGTGAAGTATTATTTGACTTTTAAAAGGTATTTAAGCCAATATTATCCTCAATTTAAAGCCATAGTGGCTTTTTCTGGGGATTTAAATTTTGAAGGTGAAACTTATAGTGAAAGTTCTTTAAATGGTTTTTCAGAATCTATTTTAAAAGAAGAATTTAAAAAAGATGAGTATCGTTTTTTGATCGTTGCGCAAAAGTATCAAACCGGATTTGATGAACCGCTTTTGCATACAATGTATGTTGATAAAGCCTTAAGTGGAATCAGTGCCGTTCAAACCTTATCAAGACTTAATAGAATTTGCCAAAATAAATTCGATACTTTCGTTTTAGATTTTGTCAATACTCATGAAGATATAGAAAAATCTTTTAGTGTTTTTTATGAACAAACTTATTTATTTAAAGATATAGATAGTGAGGATAAAATTTACGATCTTAAAGCAGAGCTTAATAGCTATGAAATTTATACTCAAATAGAAATTGACGATTTTGCTAGTGCTATTTTAAGACGAGAAAGAGAAAATATCATCCATGCTAAATTAGATCAAATGATAATGCGTTTTAACGCAAAAGATGAAGAAGTAAAAATAGATTTTTACAATAAAGCAAAAAAATACATCAATGCCTATTCTTTTCTTGCACAAATTTTGCCTTATGAGGATAGTGAATTAGAAAAACTCAATATCTTGCTTAAAAAACTTATTTCTAAGATCATCTTGCCAAAAGCACAAGCTATGGGTGAAATTTTAGATAATGTGAGCTTAGAGGCTTATCGTATAGAGCTTGAAGCAACTAAAGATATCGTTTTAAAAGGCAATGGAGAGCTAAAGCCTAACACCCTTGATACTTCCAATAAACCCCAAAGTCAATTAGAAGAACTTCTTAATATCATAAAAGAATTCAATACCAAGCAAGGCGGTATAAATTTTGAAGAAGAAAATGAAAGAGCGGAAATTCTTTATAATATCAAAAATGAAATTATAGAAAATGAAGAAGATCGCAATTCTTTAAAATCTGCAGATATTCAAAATGCTCATGTTAGATTTAAAGAAATTTTTAATGATAAATTTCAGGAAGTCTTGTTTTTAAATTCGGTTTTTTTCAATGAAATTAACAATAACTCCAATTTCAAAGACAAGATTATAAATAAAATGTTTAATATGATCCGCGAAGAAATCAAAGAACATGTATCATAAATTTGATCTTTGTGATGGCAAAGAAAAACTCAAAGCTAAAAGAGTACAAGGCAAATACGAAATATTTCTCAATGAAAATGAAGAAAGTTATAAGAATTTCAAAGTTCCTTTTAAAGAGGTTTTAAAGTATTACTACCTTTACCCTAAAAATGCCATTGCCCCTTTTAAACTTCCTTTTTATAAGCCTAACTTAAGCGATTTTGATACTCCGCATATTACTTGGCTGGGGCATTCTTCGCTTTTTGTGAGTTTTAAAAAATATAAAATCTTAATCGATCCGATTTTCAATACTCACGCTTCGCCTTTTTCTTTTATTAATCGTGCTTTTAAAAATGCTCCTGTTTATAGTGCGGATGATTTTGGCGACATTTTTGCAGTGATCATCACGCATTCTCATTTTGATCATTTGGACGCAAAAAGCGTAAAAGCTTTAAAGCATAGAGCGAAATTTTTCATCACGCCTTTAAAAGTGGGAAATTATCTTAAAAGTTATGGAGTGAGTGAAAAAAAGATCATAGAGCTTGATTGGTGGGATGGGATAGAATTTGATGATTTAAACATCATTGCAACGCCTTCACAGCATAGCTCTAGCCGTGGAGATGGTAAAAATAAAACCCTTTGGGCGTCTTTTGTGATGGAATTTAAAAGCGTGGGTAAAAAGGTATTTTTTAGCGGCGATGGTGGGTATTTTACGCATTTTAAAAAAATCGGAGAATATTTTAAAGAATTTGATCTTGTTTGCCTTGAAAGCGGTCAATTTAACAAAGCTTGGCCTTTTTCGCATTCTTTTCCGGATCAAATTTTGCAAGAAGCAAAAGATCTCAATGCAAAGGCTTTGATGCCTATACATTGGGGAAGATTTTTAGCGGGAACTCATGCTTGGAATGAGGTTGTAGAATTTTTGTATAAAAATCTCGATATCGCCTTCATAACGCCTAAAATGGGAGAGGGCTATAAAATAGGCGATGAATTCAAGCAGGATTTTTGGTGGAGATAAAGGAGAAATGATGAAAATAACTCAATGGAATACGACAAATTTTCTTTCAAAGGAAGTTAAAATCAATGTTTTAATCGATGATGAAAGAAGTAAAGAAATACAAATTTTACTCGCTAAAGATAGCATTATGAAAGAACATAAAGCTCCATTTGCAATACATGTTCAAGTTTTAAGCGGCAAAATTTGGTTTGAAGTTCAAGGGCAAAAGTTGGAATTAAATACCTTAGATATGATCAGTTTAGAGGCTAATATCCCTCATTCTTTAGGCGGATTGGAAGATTCTATAATAAGACTTAGTTTGAGTAAATCAGATAATATCCAAAGGATAAATGCTATTCTTAAAAAACCTAAAGTGCAAATTTAACAAAATAAATTTTTATTAAATTTGCAATGAATTTAATCAATTGTAATTTTTTATAAATTTAGCGATTCTTTCTAGGCCTTTTTTGATCAAATCTTCACTCGTAGCATAAGAAATTCTAAAATATCCATCCATACCAAAACCAACCCCTGGAACGACGGCTACTTTTTCTTCTTCGAGTAATTTTTTGCAAAATTTCATAGAATCTTTTTCGATTTTTTGGATATTGATAAAAAGATAAAAAGCACCTTCAGGCTTATAAAAACTGATATTTGGAATTTTTTCTAAGATCTCTAAGGCTACGTTGCGACGTTTTTCAAAGGCTTGACGCATGGTTTCTATATCTTGATCGCATTCTCCAGTAAGTGCAGGAATGGCGGCGTATTGTATAACCGAGCAAATATTTGAAGTACTTTGCCCTTGCAATCTTTTAACAGCAGAAATTAATTCTTTATTTTTGCTAGCCATGTAACCAAATCTCCAGCCAGGCATAGCACCGCATTTACTAAGCCCATTAATCGTTACAGTGCGTTTTAAGGTGTCTTCATTTAAACTTGCAAATGCTGTAATTTCGGTATTATCATAAGAAAGTTTTTCATAAATTTCATCACTTAAAACCATGATATTTGTATTTTTTAGAATTTCAGCGATCTCTAAAAGTTCTTTTTTGCTATAAATTGAACCTATGGGATTTGATGGAGAATTTAGCATTAAAACTTTTGTTTTTGGAGTGATGGCTTTTTGAAGTTGTTCAGCGGTGATTTTAAAGCCATTTTTCTCCAAACCCTCTATAAATACGGGTTTTCCTTCTGCAAATTTAACCATCTCCGGATAACTAACCCAATAAGGCGTAGGAATGATAACTTCATCATCTTTTTCAACTAAACATTCTATGCATTGAAAAAGGGAATGTTTAGCACCGACATTAACAACAATTTCACTTGTTTCATAGTCTAAAGCATTGTCTTTTTTTAATTTAGTTTGAACAGCTTTTAAAACTTCTTTAATGCCAGGAACTGCCGTATATTTTCCACAACCTTTTTCAATAGCAGCAATAGCAGCATTCTTTATAGCTTTAGGGGTATCAAAATCAGGCTCTCCGGCTGAAAAACTGATGATATCTTCGCCTTTAGCTTTTAGTTCGTTTGCAAGAGAAGCTATGGCTAGAGTGATTGACTCTTCTAAAACTTGCGATCTTTTAGTTAGCATATATTTTTCCTTTTTTTTGTTTTTTATTTTATTCTATCTAAAAAATGTATGGTTTAAGACAAGAAGATAAAAAAATAAACAAAAAAAATAAAAAGCGTGAAAAATGGTAATACTTGGAAAAGAAAATTAAAATTTAATCCTCTTTTCCATCGATGCTTTTTAAATAGCCATTATCATTTAAAAATAAGTAAAGTTCTCCTAGAATATGCTTTTTTTGCTTTTCATTGACTAATTTTGAATTACTAATTCTTTCGTTGAGTATATCCATAATTTCATGGATATCATAATCAAGATCTTCAAGCGTATCAAGTATGGATTGAGCTTCGATAATCCCTTCGATTTCATAGCCTTTTTCATTAATGCTAATAATTGCTTCAGTAGGATGGGTAAAAAGATTGTGTTTCATTCCAAGCACTTCTTGATAAGCTCCTACAAGAAAAAAGCCTAAGAAATAATTTTCCTTTTCTACATCAATATCATGTAAAAATAAAGGTTTGTCTTTAGAGTATGAAATTTCCCCATCACTATCGCAAGTGATATCCCATATACTCGCACTTCTTGTTGGCTCTTTATCCAAATGATCAAGAGGCATGATAGGAAAATTTTGTTCTAATCCCCAAAAATCAGGTAAACTTTGAAAAAGTGAAAAATTCACCAAATATCTTTCTTGAACTTCATCTTGTATAGCAAATAAATCAGCAGGATTTTGCTTATCTCCTAAAAGTAAAATAGCTTTTTTAATGATTAGATGTGTTAAAATTTCAGCGTTGGATCTGTCTTGCAAATCCACATATCCTAAATCAAAAAGCGTTAAAATACTTTCTAAATGATCAATACTATCGTGCAAATATTCCAAAGCATTTGAAGGCTTAATGCTTTTGAAAAGATCGTATAATTCATCAATAAGCTTTGGATTTTTTTCTTTGAGTAAAAGTTTATCTTCAGAATACTCTTGAGAGAAAAGTTCTAAAACAGGAGCGATTAAAACAGCGTGATTTGCTGCGATAAAACGACCACTTTCTATAAAGATATCAGGTTCTAAATCGCTTTTTTGTTCTGCGATATTTTTAAGGATAAATACAACATCATTTGCATATTCTCTAAGTGTATAGTTTCTACTATTTTCATTTTTAAATTGAGAATACTCAACAGCCAAACCACCGCCAAGATTGATTGACTTTAAGTTTTTTGCCCCCATTTTTCTAAGCTCAGTATAGATATTTCCAACTTCGTTTAAGGCTTTTTTTAAAGGATGAATTTCAGTAATTTGAGAACCTAGGTGAAAATGTATCATGGTAAATTGATCTAGCAATTTATTTTTCTTAAGTAAATTAACAGCTTCTATAAGCTCGGTTGAAGTGAGTCCAAATTTGGAATTTATACCTCCGCTTTTCGCCCAAATTCCAACACCAGCAGAATGCAAACGCACTCTTAAGCCTATATTTGGCTTAGGCTTAAAGCGTTCTTTAGCTATATCAATGATCGCTTCAAGTTCATTAAGTCCTTCTATGGTTAAAGTGATATTGTGTCCCATTTCTGCTGCGATAAAACCTATATTGATAAGTTCTCTATCTTTAAAGCCATTTACGGTTATTGGAGCATCTTCATTGTTAAAGGCCATAGCTAAAAGAAGTTCAGCTTTGCTACCAGCTTCGAGTCCGTAATTGTATTTTTTTCCAAGTCTGACAAGATTTTTAACAAAACCAGGGTATTGATTGACTTTTAAAGGATAAACCGCGTTAAATTTGCCCTTGTAATTAAATTCCTTACGAGCTTTATTGAAACTTCCATAAATACTTTCGATTTGTTTTTGGATTAAATGCGGAAATCTTAAAAGCAAAGGTCCTTTATAACCATCATTTCTTAAATCTTTTACGATATCAATAATAGCGGGCTTTTTTTCATGATTGATACAAACTTTACCATTTTTAATAATAAAATTTTCATTCCCCCAAATATTAATCCCATAATCCATCATAAAAACTGCTCCAAATCTGAAATTTTAATGGTTTTTTCATCTTTATTTTCTAAATTTTTATAAAACAAGCTTTCATTTTTAAATTCATTTTCACCCATGCAAAGAAAAATTTTAACTCCAGCTTTATTGGCATTTTCTAAGTGTTTTGCGAGTTTTTTTGCATCATAGCTTAAAAGAACTTTGTAGTTTTTTCTAAGTTTAGTTGCGATTTTAAAAATTTTTGAAATATAAATTTCATCCAAAGAACAAAGATAAATTCCTTCTCTTTGTAATTTTTCTTCCTTTTGTTCTAAAATAGCCATAATTCTTTCTATACCCATGGCAAAACCTATGCCAAAACCGCTTTTTCCTCCTAAATATTCTATAAGTCTATCGTATCTTCCTCCGCCAGCAATGGCTGATTGTGCGCCGATTTCATCGCTTATAAATTCAAAAGCTGTTTTAGAATAATAATCCAAGCCTCTAACAAGCTTAGAATCTAAAGTGAAATCAATTCCATTTTCTTTTAAAATGCTTTGCAAATGATTAAAATCATCTAAACAGCATTGACATAAATTTTTTTCTAAAAGTGGAGCTTGATGAAGTAAATTTTGACATTGTTCATTTTTACAATCTAAAACGCGTATAGGATTTAAGCTTTTGCGTCTTTTGCAATCTTCACAAAATCCTTCTTGATTATCAAGATAATGAATAAGTTTTTCTCGGTAAGGTGGAAGGCATTTTGAGCAGCCTAAAGAATTAATAATGAGCTTAAATTTAATATCAAGGCGTGAAAAAATTTCAGCTAACATTAAAATAATACTCGCATCTTCATAAACACTGCTTATACCAAAACTTTCTACACCAAATTGATGAAATTCTCTTAAGCGTCCCTTTTGCGGCCTTTCATAGCGAAACATAGAACCATGATAAAACCAACGTTTAATGCTTATGTTTTTATCAAATTTCTTCTCGATATACGCACGAACTGCTCCAGCAGTCCCTTCAGGACGCATGCAAACTTCATTACCCCCCTTGTCTATAAATTCATACATTTCTTTGCCCACTATATCAGAACTTTCACCCACACTTCTTTTAAAAAGGATGCTTTGCTCTAAATGTGGCGTATTGATAAATTCAAAACCGTAATTATTGGCAACATCTTCGCAAACTTCAATAATTTTTTTATAGTATTTAGCACTTTGATCGGTTAGATCTTTCATTCCTTTAAGAGCATTAATCATTGCAAAAATTCCTTTATTTTGGTGTGTAATTCTTCTATACTTTTGTTTGCATCAAGCTTTAAAATTTCTATTTGAATTTTATTTTTTAAGAAGAATAAAATATTTTCTAGCTTATTTTGGACATTTAAAAAGTATTCTATCCCACGTTGTTCTATAGCATCTTGTTTTTTTTCTCCTAAGCGTTGCTTGATTAGTTTTTCATCCGCTTTTAAAAATATGATTTTTTGTGGAAAAAAATGATCAAGCGCAAAAGAATTAAGAGAAAAAAGCAATTCATTATCAAAATCAACCGCATAAGCCATGCCCGATATAAAACTTCTATCACTGATGATAAGTTTATCTTTATTTGGATGGATAACTTCTTCGTAATGTTGTGCGCGATCAGCTAAAAAAAGTAAAACTTCAGCTCTTTTTTTAAGATTTAAATTTTGATAAAGCAAGATATCTCTTAAAGATTTTCCTAAATCAGTTCCACCTGGTTCTAAGGTAAAAATAGCTTCTTTATAAATTTCTTTTAAGAGTGAAATTTGCGTACTTTTGCCAACGCAATCAATCCCTTCAAATGCTACATACAAGTTTTATCCTTTAAAAATGGCAAAATTTCCTTTGGAACTAAAGAGCTTACATCGCCTCCATGCGTGACTATAGAACGCACTATAGAGCTTGAAATAAAAGCATGTTTTAAGCTTGGCATTAAATAAATCGTTTCTATCTCATCCCAAAGAGCATGATTTGCGTATCCAATTTGTAATTCATATTCAAAATCACTCACAGCCCTAAGTCCGCGTATGATGGTATTGATCTTAAATTCTTTAGCTAAATCTACAAGCAAATTATCAAAGGTGATGATCTCTACATTTGAAATATCTTTTATTGCAAGTTCTGCTAATTTTTTACGCTTTTCTAAACTATAATAAGGTTTTTTATGATCGCTCTTTGCAATAGCTATAATGATTTTATCAAAGATTTTAAGAGCGCGTCTTACTACATCTAAATGTCCATTTGTAATAGGATCAAAAGTTCCAGGATATAAACAGGTCATTACAACTCCAAAAATTCAAAATATAATGAATTTAGCCTTAAAAAATAGTAAAAATTCTTAGCTTATTTCCATCTTTGATATAGCTTGTGAGAAATTTCTAATAAATCAAGCCATTTGCCGATGATAAAATTTTCCATCTCTTTTAAGTTTTTAGCCTTTGAATAGCTTGCAATAACAGGCGGAGCTATAATAACACCCATTTGACTTAATTTTGCCATGTGTTCTAGATTGATGGTAGAAAAAGGCATCTCTCTAACGCCTAAAATGAGTTTTTTTCTTTCTTTAAGTGCTACAGCAGCACAGCGAGTTAAGAGAGTGTCTGCTAAACCTGCATGAATTTTTGCCAAAGTGGAAATAGAGCAGGGCGCAATGATCGTTTTTTCTATCCCAAAAGAACCACTAGCGACACCAGCACTTAGATCGCTATCTGATAAAAAATAGGTATTTTTAAATTTTTCATCGCATATTTTTTTTAAATCTTTTTTGCTTTCAGCATGAAAGCTTAATTTTGCTCCTTCGCTAATAATACAATAAAGTTCGCATTTTTTTTCTAAATTTTCTAGCAAACTCAAGCCCAATGAAACACTGCTTGATCCTGAAATTCCTAATAAAATTTTCATTGGATAATCATCCTATTTTTTCCTATGACTATACCTTGCATCACTTTACCTTCTTTATTTTTTGCACGAATTCTTTCTCCTATGTTGGCACTTTGTAAGGCTGTAAGTTCTATGGAAACATCTATATTTCCATCTCTTAGTATTCCTATTATAGGATCATTTCTGCGGATTAATGCGAGGGTTTTAAACATATTTTCTTTTAAAATAGTATTTTTATTGATATTGTTTTTAGCGATGAGATTATTTGTATCTTCAACATCTAAAGCATTAGGCGGTACTTTATCAAAATCAAGCAAAACACTTCTATAATCAAGCGGACTTAATTTTTGTCCTCTTTTTATAGCTCTTTCGCTTTTTAAAACTTGTAAATTTCCTTGGACAAAATAGCGAAAAAATAAATTTTTTTGCAAATTTTGCGGAGTATTAAATTCTGCTCTTAAAAAGCCTTGAGATTGTTCAAAACGTCCATTAGCTATTCTTAAAAATTGATATTGATTAAAATCTTTAGGCAAAGAAGTGCTTCTTAAGTCAATTTGAGTGATGATGATTTTTGGAAAATTATTGGTGATTTCTTTAGCAAGGGCGAGTTTGATTTCTTCCAAATTCGCTCCTTTGCTTAGACTAATAAAAACTATAAGTATAAAAAATAGATTTTTCATCATATATTTTTATTAAAAAGTAGGTAAAACAGATCCATTATATTTGTTTAAAATAAACTGTTTTACTTTATCGCTTTGCAAAGCTTTAATCAAAGCTTTTATTTTAGGATCGTTTTCATGTCCAGCTTTAACAACTAAAATATTTGCATAGGGGCTGTTTTTATCTTCCATAAATATACTATCCTTAATAGGATTTAAATTAGCCGATAAAGCGTAATTAGAATTAATAACAGCAAAATCTACATCCCCTAAAGATCTTGGCAATTGTGCTGCTTTAAGTTCGATAAATTTTATTTTTTTTGGATTTTCTATAATGTCAAGTGGAGTTTTTAAGCCATTGTTTTTAAATTTTAAAGAGCATTTCTGTGCAATGATATCTAAGGCTCTGCTTTCATTTGTAGGATCATTAGGTATAGCGATACTTGATCCTTCTTTGATATTGTCTAAACTTTTATATTTTTTAGAATAAACAGCCATAGGTTCAAGATGGATGCTAGCTACCTTGACAAGATTAGTGCCTTTATTTTTGTTAAATTCTTCCAAATAAGGCGTGTGTTGAAAAAAATTCGCATCAACTTCACCACTATCTACAGCTAAATTAGGCAAAATATAGTCTGTGAATTCTTTAATGACGAGTTTATAACCTTCTTTTTCAAGATCGGGCTTGATTTGTTCTAGTATTTCAGCTTGAGGTACCGGTGTAGCAGCAACGCTGATAGTTTCTAGGGCATTGAGATTTAAAAACAAACCTAGCAAACTTGATATCAATAAAATTCTAATTTTCATTATTTTTTTCCTTTTTAGATAAATTAGATAAATAATTCATTTTTATATCTAATTTTTATTCATACTTTGCTTAAAAGTTATGAAATAATTTTTTCTTTTTTATAAAAGTAAAAATAAACAATACAATTAAGAAAAAGCAGATTATAAATTGAAAAATGCAGCTTTCTTCATTGTTTAGACTTGATACTATGCTTATGGTAAATAAAACAATCAAAGAAAAAATAATATTTAAGCTTTTGTCATTTTTTGACCAAGAATAAAAAAGATTGCCTAAAATTTGTATGATTTGAACTAAGATTAGTAAAATAATAACAGTTTGTATCATAATTTCTTTATTAAATCGTTCATATCCATAGCGAATAGCAATATCACCAAGTCCGCCACCTCCAACCGTTCCGGCTAAAGCTGAAAAGCCTATGGTAAAGATTAGAATTAGGGTTAAGCCATTGATGATATTAGGCAAAGATTCTACAAAAATAACTTTAAAGATAATTTGTGCATTGCTTGCCCCATAACTTTTAGCAGCTTCAATGATCCCTTTATCAACTTCTTTAAAAGCACTTTCTAAAGTTTTAGCCAAATAAGGAGCCACGCCAATAGCCAAAGGCACAATTGCCGCATCAGTTCCTATGCTCGTTCCAACAATGATTCTAGAAAGAGGCAATAAAATAACAATAAGGATCAAGAAAGGAAAGGCTCTTAAAATATTAATAATAAAATCTAAAATAGAATAAGCAAATTTATTTTGCTTAATACCATTTTTATCCCAAATTGCAAGCAATATCGCAGGGATAATAGCCAAAATAAAGCCAAAAAATACAGACATTAAACTCATATAGATAGTTTCATTTAGTGCGGGTTTTAAGATAAGATCATAATTTTGAGGAAAAGTAAGAATAGAATCTGTCACAACTTCTTTTATATCTTTCCAAGAAATTTCAGAAACAAATTGCGATATTCTACCCAAAAAAGCATTCAAGAAATTTTCTTCATTCATGATGCAAACTCCCACAATACACCGTTTTTTTCTATATAGTTAAGCACTTTATCTTTATCTTTATGATCGATATTGATCACTAAATTTCCTAAGGCTTTGCCGTTTAATTTTTCTATTTTTCCCCAAACTATATTAAAATCTATATTCAAAGTTCTAGCCATATGAGTAATGATTGTATTTTCAACCACTTCTTTAGGAAAGTATAATTTTATATTTAACCCATGTGAAGGTAAAAAGTCGCTTTCGCCTAAAAATTCTTTCATTTTTTGATTGGGTTTTAAGAAAAGCTCATCAATAGCGCCACTTCCTATAATCTTACCTTGTTCTAGTAAAAGCGCCTTTTGTGCTATATCTTTTACCACATCCATTTCATGAGTTACCAAAACCACAGTAATTCCAAATTCAGCATTGATTTTGCTGATAAGCTCTAAGATATTTTTAGTGGTATTAGGATCTAAAGCCGAAGTTGCTTCATCGCTGAGTAGAATTTTTGGATTTAAGGTTAAAGCTCTAGCAATGGCTACTCTTTGTTTTTGCCCTCCGCTTAATTCTTTTGGATAAGCGTTAAATTTATGCTTAAGACCTACAATTTCAAGCAAAGAATGCACTTTTTCATTGATTTCTTTTTCGCTCATGTATTCTTTGTTGAAAATTTTAGAATGAATTTTACATTGAGAAAAATGTGTTCTAAGTGGCATAGCGATATTTTCAAATATATTTTTTCTTTCCATGAGAGCAAAATTTTGAAATATCATTCCTATATCTTTTCTTAGCATTCTAAGTTTTTTAGGATCTTTTTGCTTTAAATCTTTAATCTCTTCACCTAAGACTTTTAAATTTCCTTTTTGATAATCTTCAAGTCCGTTGATGCATCTTAAAAGAGTTGATTTTCCAGCTCCACTATGCCCAACGATGGCATAAATTTCACCTTTGTTGATTTCTAGGGAAACATTATTGATGACAAGTTCTTTTCCGTAATATTTTTTTAAATTTTTTATCTTTATCAAATTTTAACCTCTTAAATTAGCAAGTTCGGCGGATATTTTTTCAAGTTGTATTTGCAAATTTGATAAAGAATTTTTATTTTGCTCTACGACTTCTTTAGGGGCGTTGGCTACAAATTTTTCATTACTAAGCATTGAATTTATCTTAGCGCTTTCTTTTTCAAGTTTGGCTTTTTGGTTTTCAAGTCTTGATATAATCCCGCTAAGATCGACATTATCAAGTGTGATAAAAATTTCTAAATTATCGCTGACATCGCAAATTGCTTTTTCTAATTTCTGATTTGTAAATTCTATATTTTCACATTTTGCTAAAGTTTTTATAAATACAATAGATGAGTTTAATTCTTTTTCAAAAATAGGATTGTTAAGCTTGATATAGGCTTTTTCTATTTTGGAATTTCCTAAATCAATAAGGCTTTTAGCTCTTCGTATGCTTACAATGCTTTCGATCAATAAAGAAAAGGTGTTTTCTATATCATTTTCATTTTGTAAAACGATTTTAGGATATTGCGCGATCATGATGGAAGGGCTAGTTTCTAAGCTTGTATTGCTAAGCTCGTGATATAAAAATTCGCTGATAAAAGGCATAAAAGGATTTAAGAGTTTTAACGCTTCTTTAAAAATACTTCCAAGCTCTTTTACGCTTGATTTTTCAGCTTTGCTAAGTTCTATTCCCCAATCGCAAAAATCATCCCAGAAAAATTTATAAATTGTATTTGCGGCATCATTAAAGCGATAATTGTCCAAATTTTCTCTAACATTTTTAACGCAATTTTGAAATTTTGAAAAAATGTATTTTGCAAGTTTTGATTCTAAACTAATGTGTTCTAAATCCTCAAATTTGCTTTCATTTAAAAGTAAATAATTTGCTGCATTTACGATTTTGTTAGTAAAGTTTCTAACTTGCAAAAGTTTATCGTTACTAAGTTTGATATCCCTTCCTTGTATGGCAAGTAAAGCTAAGGTAAAACGCAAAATATCCGCACTATATTCTTTAATGCTTTCATTAGGATCGATCACATTTCCAAGGCTTTTACTCATTTTTCTACCTTGTTCATCCTTAACAAGAGCATGCAAATAAATATCTTTAAAAGGTAAAGCGTTTAAAGCATTTGTGCTTTGAAACATCATTCTTGCTACCCAGAAAAACAAAATATCAAAGCCAGTTATCAATAAAGAATTAGGATAAAATTCTTTCAAATCTTCCTCAAACCAAATTTGATCTTTGCCCCAGTTTCCATTACCCCAGCCTAAAGTGCTCATAGCCCAAAGTCCAGAAGAAAACCAAGTGTCTAAAACATCCTCATCTTGTTTGAAATTTTTACTTTGGCATTTTGGGCAAATTTCAGGAGTATCTTCGCTCGCCCATTCATGCGTGCATTCGCAATAATACACAGGAATTTGATGTCCCCACCAAAGTTGTCTTGAAATGCACCAATCTTTTAAATCTTTCATCCAAGCGTTAAAGCTATTGATCCAATGATTTGGATAAAATTTACTTTCACCTAAAGCAACTTTTTCTATACTTTCTTTGGCGATTTCTTTTTTAACAAACCATTGTTTTGAAATATAAGGTTCAACGACATTGTTACAGCGATAACAATATCCTACTTGATTATTGTATTCTTCTATTTTTTCTATAAAGCCTAGTTCTTCAAGTTTAGCAACGATTTTCTCTCTTGCATCTAAACGCTCTAAACCTTGAAATTCTAAACAATGTTCGTTTAAGATACCTTTTTCATCAAAAACGGTTATAAAATCTAATTGATGTCTTAAACCAACTTCATAGTCGTTTATATCGTGTGCGGGAGTAACCTTGACCACTCCCGTTCCAAATTCTTTATCAACGTGAGTATCTGCTATAATCTTGATAGCTTTTTGAGTGAGCGGTAAAACCACTTCTTTTCCTATAAGTTTATTGTAGCGTTCATCCTCTGGATGGATCATAACCGCTGTATCACCAAAAAAGGTTTCTGGACGAGTGGTAGCTACGACTAAGTATTTATCACTATCTTTTAAAAAATATTTAATATGATAGAGTTTTCCTTTGTTTTCTTTGTATTCGACTTCAATATCGCTTAAAGCTCCATCATGAGTACACCAATTGATCATATAATTTCCACGAACGATAAGCTTTTTATTGTAAAGCTCAACAAAGGCTTTTTTAACGGCATTAACTAAACCTTCATCCATGGTAAAGCGTAAGCGACTCCAAGCTGGAGTTATGCCTAAAGTTCTCATTTGATCTAAAATTTTACCACCACTTTGTTCTTTCCACTGCCAAACTTTTTCTATAAATTTTTCTCTACCTAATTCTTCTTTTTTAAGTCCTTGTGCAAGAAGTTGCTTTTCGACTACGTTTTGAGTGGCAATACCCGCATGATCGAGTCCTGGCTGATAAAGAACTCTATAACCATCCATTCTTTTATAACGAGTCATTATATCTTGCAAAGTGAAAGTTAAAGCATGTCCGATATGAAGTACCCCAGTTACATTTGGAGGAGGCATCATGATGCAAAAATTTTTATTTTTTTCTTGTATGGATTTATTTCCGTCTATTTCAAAATATCCACGTTCTTTGCAAATTTTATAGTATTTTTCTTCGACTTCTTTATTATATACCATTATAAATATAACCTTTATTTTATAAAAAATTATTTAGATGAAATTTCTACCATTTCACAGAATGGGAAGAAATATTGTGCGAAATTAGCACCCGTTTTTAAACTTTTGATGTGCTTAGAAAATTCGCTACCTTTTCCTTCTTTTTTGATTTGGATACTGATTTTTTTGATTTTTTCTTCACGTGCGATGTGACTATCAATTTCTTGAGGATTATCCATATAAGGTTTGATTCTATCTACGCTTATATATTTATAAGCTTTTCTCATATCTGAAAATATAATATCTTTATTATAAACAGTTAGTTTCATTTCGCCTTTTGGAAGCATTTTTACAAAAATAGCTAGATTGTAATCTTTAGCATTAGTTTGTATAGGCTCTAATATCTCTTTTAACAAGTTAATTCTATAATCACTTAAAAATTTTCCATCTAAAATATATACTTGCATACCTTCGGTGCTTAATTGAGGTTCTAAGCGACTATCTTTTCCGATGGTTAAATATTCTTCAGCGACGCTAAGCTTGTGTTTTTTAGCATTTTTACCTGTTTTATTTTTTAAAGCTTTTTCTTGTTCTAGAAGTTTTCTTTGTCTTTCTATTTCTTTATTTAAAGCTTCTATTTTTGCTTTTTTCTCTTCTTCTGTGATCTCTTTTTTACTTTCAACTTTTTTTTCTGTTTTTTCTGCTACTTTGCTTGATTCTGTTTTATTTGCCACACTTGTATTTTGTTCTTTGATTTCGCTTGATTTTTTTTCAACTTCTTTGCTTATGTTTTGCTCTTGTTGATTGTTTAAAGCAGTACTATTATCTATTTTGCTTTCTACTTTACTTTCTTGTTTTTGATTATAGCTTGGATAAGATGGGGTGTTATAAGCATTGTTTGAATAATTATTATTTATTTGATTAGAATATGAATTTTGCTCATATGTATTTGATTGTGTATTAGTTTCATAATTGTTTGTTGGGGTGTAAGAATAATTTGGTTTTGAGTATTCAAAAAGGTAATAATACATTCCTCCAAGTATTAAAATTACGGCGATTAGTATTCCAGCAATGACAGAAAAAACTTTAAAATTCATTTTTAATTTCCTTTTTTTATTTTAAAAATATTGTTTTATTTTACTACAATCAAATATAAAGAATATTTAAATTTTGTATTTTTAAGTAATTTTTTTTATAATTTTAACTTTTTTCAAGGAGTATAATGCCACTTTCTAGATTAAATGAGGAACAGTATCAAGCTGCGACCGCTGATTTTGGACACAATTTAATAATCGCAAGTGCGGGTACAGGAAAGACTTCTACTATCGTTGCAAGAATATCCTATCTTTTAAGCAAGGGCGTTGATCCGCAAAAAATAATGCTTTTAACTTTTACTAATAAAGCTAGTAAGGAAATGATCAGTCGTTTAAATATTTTTTTTGATAAAAGCATTACAAATAAAATTCTTGCAGGAACTTTTCATAGCACGGCTTATACTTTATTAAAAAATGCAAATAAAGATATTATTTTAAAACAAGCTAGCGAGTTAAAAACTTTGCTTAGAAGCGTTTATGAAAAAAGAACTTTTAGGCATTTAAGTGATATAAAACCTTATCAAGCAAGTTATTTATATGATGTGTATTCTTTGTTTCAAAATAAAGCACATGATCAAGATTTTTTTACTTGGTTTTGTAAAAATTATGAAGAACAAAGTATATATGCTGAAATTTATGAAGATATTTTTAAAGAATACGAAAATGAAAAAAAACGTTTTAATTATGTTGATTTTAACGACTTACTTTTAAATTTAAAAGAACTTTTAAAAGAAAAACAATATGAATTTGATGAAATTTTAGTGGATGAATATCAAGACACAAACACTTTACAAAGCTCCTTAATCGAATCTTTTAAAAGCAAAAGTTTATTTTGTGTGGGTGATTATGATCAAAGTATTTATGCTTTTAATGGAGCAGATATTAATATTATCGGGAGTTTTAAAGAGCGTTTTAAGGATGCAAAAATATTTTCTCTAAATAAAAACTATCGTTCTTCAAGAAGCATTTTAGCTTTGGCGAACAAAGTGATTTTAAACAACGAAAGACTTTATCCTAAAGAATTGGTTGTTACAAGAAAAGATGAATTTAAAGCACCAACTTTATTGACTTTTGAAGAATTGTTTGATCAATATAAAAATATTGCTAAAATGATATTTACAAGTGGAGTAAATTTAGAAGAAATTGCAGTTATTTTTAGAAATAATTCAAGCGCTGATGGGATTGAGGTGGCTTTAAGAGAGCAAGGGATTGCTAGTACTAGAAAAGGTAGTGGAAGTTTTTTTGAAAGTTTAGAGGTTAAAGCTTTTAATGCTATTTTAGCCTTGGCGATTAATCCAAAAGATATCATGGCTTTTATCCATCTTATCCAATACACAAAAGGAGTTGGCGGGGTATTAGCAAAAGAAATTTTTGATGCACTTTTGAAATTAGGACATGGAAATTTAATCAAAGGTTTTTTAGAACCTGATAAAAACGTGAATTTGCAAAATCATCAAAAAAGAAATTATCAACTCGGTCTTTTTGGAGATTTGGATGAATTATTAGATGAAAAACGTTTTAATTTACAGAGTGAATTTAATACTCATCCTATTTTAAAAATTTCAAAAATCAATGATCTGTGTGCTAAAAATTTAGAAAAAATTTATTTTTTTTTAAAAGAAGCTATGGAGATTAAACACTCTTTAGCTTTGGTAAAATTAATTTGTCAAAATTCTTTTTATAGAGAAATTTGCGAAGAACTCGCTATTAAAAGAGCAACAAATAAAGCAGGGCAGGTTGATTTAACAAGAAAAGCTGAAAATTTAGAAAAAATAGAAGGCAAATTAAACGTCTTAAGAGAGCTTGCTAAAAACTATAGTGATATTTATAAATATTACAATTTTTTAACCTTAGGTGCTAGTGAAATGGGCAGCGAAAAAGGGGTTAGCTTATTGAGTGTTCATGCAAGCAAAGGTTTAGAATTTGATCTTGTTTTTGTGGTGGATCTTGCACAAGGTCGTTTTCCTAATCAAAAACTTATGGGGATGGGTGGAAGCTTAGAAGAAGAAAGAAGACTTTTTTATGTTGCAGTCACTAGAGCAAGAAATATACTTTATCTTAGTTATGCAAAATATGATAAAAATAAAAAAACCTCTTTTGCTCCTTCATGTTTCTTAATAGAAGCTGGACTTTGCAAAGCGGAGAAACTTTGATTTTAAAAAAATATTAGTATTCATAAGATATAATTACTCTTAAAACATAATTTCAATGTTTTAAACTATAAATAAAAGGAGAATATTATGAGTTCAGTTAATTTTAAAGGAAGTCCAGTAAAGCTTAAAGGAAATGCTTTAGAAGTTGGAGATCAAGCACCGAAATTAAGCTTAAAAGCAAAAGATTTAAGTTTAGTTGAAATCGGTGCAGCTGGAAAAACTCAAATTATTTTAAGCGTACCAAGCCTTGATACTCCAGTATGTGCTACAGAGGCTAGAGATTTTAATAAAAAAGTAGCAAGTTATAACGGAGCAGAAGTTATTATAGTGAGCATGGATTTACCTTTTGCTATGGGAAGATTTTGCAGCACAGAAGGTATAGAAAATTTAACCGTAGCTAGTGATTTTGTTTCTAAAGAATTTGGTGAAAAATATGGAGTTTTAATCGAAGATACCGCATTAGAAGGTCTTTTAGCTCGTGCTGTATTTGTGATTAAAGATGGAAAAATCGCTTATAAAGAATTAGTCAATGAAATCACAGAAATGCCTGATATATCTAAACTTGATTCTTTTTTCAATAGCTGCGGTTGCGGTGGTTGTGGCTGCCATTAATCTAAATATTTTGGTCACAAGCTTTTGTGACCATTTATAAACAACTAATCTTTTAAAATATATTTTTTCTTTTTTGGTACAGATGTAACCTTTAGGGTATTTTTTATTGTTTTATATTATTTCTTTTTTGTAAAAATTTCTTTTAAAAATGCTATAAAATAGATATTTAAAATTATTATCTTTGCTTGAAAAAATAAAACAAAATTTACATTTAACTGCTATAATTAGCCGACTTTTTATTTTTTTAAAAGGAGAATAGTATATGAATAGAAGGGATTTTATTAAAAATACCGCTATTGCAAGTGCTGCTAGTGTAGCAGGATTAAGTGTGCCAAGTTCTATGCTTGCTAAGCAAGAAGAGAATTGGAAATGGGATAAAGCCGTTTGTAGATTTTGCGGAACAGGCTGTGGAATTATGATAGCTAGAAAAGATGGCAAAATAGTCGCTACAAAGGGAGATCCAGAAGCCCCAGTTAATCGTGGTCTTAACTGTATCAAAGGATATTTTAATGCTAAAATTATGTACGGAGAAGATCGCCTTGTTATGCCTTTAATGCGTGTCAATGATAAAGGTGAATTTGATAAAAAAGGTAAATTTCAACAAGTTTCCTGGAAAAGAGCCTTTGATGAAATGGAAAAACAATTTAAAAAAGCTTATAATGAATTAGGCGTAAGTGGCGTAGGTATTTTTGGTAGTGGTCAATATACTATTCAGGAAGGTTATGCAGCTTTAAAACTTGCAAAAGCTGGTTTTAGAACAAATAATATCGATCCAAATGCAAGACATTGTATGGCTTCAGCGGTTGTAGGTTTTATGCAAACTTTTGGCGTGGATGAGCCATCAGGGTGCTATGATGATATAGAGCTTACAGATACTATCGTTACTTGGGGTGCTAATATGGCAGAAATGCATCCTATTTTGTGGTCTAGGGTAAGTGATAGAAAATTAAGCAATCTTGATAAAGTTAAGGTTGTTAATTTAAGTACCTATTCAAATAGAACTTCAAATATTGCTGATATAGAAATTATTTTTAAACCAAATACCGATTTAGCAATATGGAACTATATCGCAAGAGAAATCGTTTATAATCATCCAGAAGCAATGGATAAAGAATTTATTAACAAGCATTGTGTTTTTGCAACAGGCTATGCTGATATCGGCTATGGTATGAGAAATAATCCAAATCACCCTAAATTTAAAGCCAGTGAAAAAGATACAGTTGAAAAAGAAAATGTAATCACTTTAGATGATGAGGAGGCGACTTCCTTAGCATATCTTGGAGCAAAAAAGGGTGATAAATTCCATATGAAACATCAAGGTGTAGCGGATAAGAACTGGGAAATCTCTTTTGAAGAATTTAAAAAAGGTTTAGCTCCTTATACACTTGAATATACAGCAAAAGTTGCTAAAGGCGATGATGATGAATCTTTAGAAGACTTTAAGAAGAAACTTGAGCAATTAGCAAAATTATACATAGAAAAAAATCGCAAGATAGTAAGTTTTTGGACTATGGGCTTTAACCAACACACTCGTGGTTCTTGGGTTAATGAACAAGCTTATATGGTACATTTATTACTTGGAAAACAGGCAAAACCAGGTTCTGGAGCCTTTTCTTTAACTGGACAACCAAGTGCTTGTGGAACAGCAAGAGAAGTGGGAACTTTTTCACATCGTTTGCCTGCGGATATGGTTGTGGCAAATCCAAAACATAGAGAAATTTCAGAAAAAATATGGAAAGTTCCAGCTAAAACGATCAATCCAAAACCAGGTTCTCCTTTTGTTGGAATTATGAGAGATTTAGAGGATGGTAAAATTAAATTTATTTGGGTTCAAGTAAATAATCCATGGCAAAATACTGCTAATGCAAATCACTGGATTAAAGCTGCTAGAGATATGGATAATTTCATCGTTGTGAGTGATTGTTATCCAGGAATTTCAGCAAAAGTAGCCGATCTTATTTTACCAAGTGCTATGATTTATGAAAAATGGGGTGCTTATGGAAATGCTGAAAGAAGAACTCAACATTGGAGACAACAAGTTTTACCAGTAGGTGCTGCTATGAGTGATACTTGGCAAATTTTTGAATTTGCAAAAAGATTTAAACTTAAAGAAGTTTGGAAAGAGCAAAAAGTTGATGATAAACTCACTTTACCAAGCGTCTTAGAAGAAGCAAAAGCTATGGGATATAACGAAGATAATACTTTATTTGATGTATTATTTGCCAATAAAGAAGCAAGAAGCTTTAAAACAAATGATCCAATCGCTAAAGGTTTTGATAATACCGATGCTAACGGAGATGAAAGAAAAATCGAAGGCAGCGATGGAAAAGAATTTAAAGGTTATGGCTTCTTTGTTCAAAAATATCTTTGGGAAGAGTATAGAAAATTTGGTTTAGGTCACGGACATGATTTGGCTGAATTTGATACTTACCATAAAGTAAGGGGTTTAAGATGGCCAGTTGTTAATGGTAAAGAAACTCAATGGAGATTTAATACCAAATTTGATTATTATGCTAAAAAAGCTTCTCCAAATTCTGATTTTGCTTTCTATGGTGGATTTGATAAAATGTTAGCAAATGGTGATCTAAAAGCTCCGATTGATGAAAAACCACATAGTATTAAAAATAAAGCAAAAATTTTCTTTAGACCATTTATGAAAGCTCCAGAAAGACCTGATAAAGAGTATCCATTCTGGTTAGCAACGGGTAGGGTTTTAGAGCATTGGCATAGTGGAACGATGACTATGCGTGTTCCAGAGCTTTATAGAGCTGTTCCTGAAGCACTTTGTTATATGAGTGAAAAAGATGGAGAAAAATTAGGTTTAAAACAAGATGATTTGGTTTGGATAGAGTCACGTCGTGGTAAAGTAAAAGCAAGAGTTGATATGAGAGGAAGAAATAAACCGCCAGTAGGTCTTGTATATGTTCCTTGGTTTGATGAAAATGTGTACATCAATAAAGTTACTTTAGATGCTACTTGCCCACTTTCAAAACAAACCGATTATAAAAAATGTGCGGTAAAAATTTACAAGGCTTAATCTAAGGGTTGATAAAAATGAAGGGACGAAGAGAGTTTTTTAGCTTTATTTTTAAGGGTGCTTGTCTTTGCACAGCGGGAGGATTTTTAGCTAATATAAAATTAAAGGCTAGAGATGATTTTTATTTACTTCCACCTGGAGCTGAAAATAAAGAAAGATTTTTAAGCAAATGTATCCGTTGTGGGCTTTGTGTTAAAGCCTGTCCTTGGGATACTTTAAAACTTGCTGATTTATTAGATGAACCAAAGACTGGCACACCTTTTTTTAAAGCTAGAGAAATTCCTTGTCATCTTTGCGAGGACATTCCTTGTATAAAGGAATGTCCAACGGATGCCTTAGATAAAAAACATTTAGATCAAGGGATAGAGTCTTTAAAAATGGGTGTTGCGGTTGTGGATTCTTCAGCTTGTATTGCTTTTTGGGGTTTGCAATGTGACGCTTGTCAAAGGGCTTGTCCTTTGATCGATAAGGCTTTAAAATTAGAGTATAAAAGAAACGAAAGGACAGCAAAACATGCCTTTTTAATCCCTGTTGTTGATAATGATGTTTGCGTGGGTTGTGGAATTTGTGAAAAGGTTTGTGTTACTCAAACGCCTTCTATCCGTGTATTACCGCGTGAATTTATCTTAGGAAAAGATTCAAGTCATTATGTAAAGGGCTGGGATAAAGATGATGAAAAACGTTTAAAAAATGCTAACTCTTCTAAACATTTTGACGCTAAAAAAGCACAAGATTATCTTAATGAAGGAGATAATTTATGAAATATTTGATTGCTAGACGCATAGTTCAAATAGGAATTTTATCTCTTTTTAGTTTTAAGGCAACGGATTTTATCTTAAAAGGGGATTTAAGCTCTTCTAAACTTTTTAGCACTATACCTTTAAGTGATCCTTTTGCCATTTTGCAAATCTTTTTAGCGAGTTTGAGTGTTGATTTGACTGCATTATTTGGCGCTATAATCATTGCAATTCTTTATGGAATTTTTTTAGGCAGGGCTTTTTGTTCTTGGGTGTGTCCTATAAATTTAATCACAGATTTTGCTGCTTTTATTCGTTCTAAATTTGGATTTAAGAATAGTAAATTTTTAATTTTAAATAAAAAATTTCGCTATTATGTTTTATTTTTGGTTTTAATTCTTTCTTTTGCATTGTCTTTGCCTATCTTTGAAAGTTTTTCTTATATAGGGATTGTACATAGAGGAATTATTTTTGGTACTACTTCTTGGATATTTATCGCTTTTGTAATTTTTTGCATAGATGCTTTTTTAAGTCCTAGGGCGATTTGTTCTCATATTTGCCCTTTGGGTGCTTTTTATGCTTTAATCTCTCGTTTTGCTTTGCTAAAAATTCAGCATAAAAGTCAAAATTGTACGAAATGTTATCATTGTGTTGGAATTTGTCCAGAAAAACAAGTTTTATGGATGATTGGAAGAGAAGATGCGAAAGTAACTTCGGGAGAATGTATAAGATGCGGTAGGTGTATAGAAGTTTGTAATGATAATGCTTTAAATTTTAATATTTTTGATTTAAGGAAAAATTGATGAAAAAGAAAATTATTTTACTTTCAGCTGCGGCAACTCTTTTTTTGGTTGCATGCGGGGTTAATAATGGATTGAGTTCTGAACAAATTGGACTTAGAAAAGTAAGTTTGGAAAATGAAAATAAAGTTTCCTTAGTGGAAGCAAATTATACCAATTTGCAACCTGGAGAATCGACTCGTTTTGAAAGATCTTATGAAAATGCTCCACCTCTTATTCCACATGCGATTGCAGATATGCTTCCTATTACAAAGGATAATAATACCTGCTTAAGCTGTCATGATAAATCTATCGCTAAAGATGTGGGTGCAACTCCACTTCCAGCAAGTCATTATTATGATTTTAGACACAATAAAAGCACTAAAGATAACATCAGCGATGCGCGTTTTAATTGTACTCAATGTCATGTGCCACAAAGCGATGCTAAACCTTTAGTGGGTAATAGTTTTAAACCTGAATTTAAAAATGAAAAATTGAAAAGTCATTCAAATTTGATCGATGTGATTAATGAGGGTGTAAAATAAAACAATAAAATGAAAAAATTTCTTTTTATTTTGTGTCTTTTTTGTGTTTCGTCTTATGCTTATGAGCTGAAAATAAATTCAAATATAACAGCTTTAAAACTTGATAAGCAAAACTTATATATAGGCACTGATAAAGGTGAAATTTTACTATATGATATTAAAGATAAAAGTTTGAAAGAGCTTTTATCTTTTCCAAAAATTAAAAATTATTATGGCGATGAATTTGCCAAAATTTATAATATTGATATTTTAAAAAACAAACTTTTAATACTTAGCGAGGGTGATTTTGGCTCTAAAAATTTAAGTTTTTACAAAGAGAGTTTGCAAACAAAGAAACTTGAAGAAAGTAGCATAATAAAAGTATTTTTTATCGATGAGGATACTTACCTTTTAATCTCCATTGGTTCTGAAATAGAATTGATTGATAAAAATTTAAATCATATAAAAAATTTTAATTTTTCTTATTCTAGTCTTAATGATGTGATGTTAAGCGAAGACAAAAATAAACTAGTTGCAGGTTTTGAGAGTGGAGAAGTCAAGCTTTTTGATTTGAAAAATTGGAAAATACTGAAAAACTATGATAAAATACATAAAGATAATATTTATCAAGTAGATTTTAAAAATAATGTTATTTTAAGTTGTGGAACGGATAGGCGTGTAGGGATTATAAAAAACAAAGAGCAAAGATTTTTACAAAAAGATTTTTTAATTTATGCTTGCGCTTTAAGTCCTAATGGAGAATTAGCAGTTTATAGCGACAATGAAGCTGGAATTAGCGAAGTTTTTAACACGGATGATTTTAAAACTATTGAAACTTTTAATAATAAAAATTTGATGAGTGAATTTATTATTTTTTTAAATAATAAAGATTTTATCATTTCAGGTTTTGGGGATACCATAATATTTAGGAGTATTGATGAATAATCTTTCTAGTGTTTTAATTACAGCAAAAGAAGAATATATAAATGATCTAAAAAAAGCTATTTCTGAAATTCCTTTTTGTTCAGTAGAGCTTTGTGAAAATGAAAAAATTATAGTTGTGATTGAAAGTGAAAAATTAGAAGATGAATTAAATTCTTATAAAATGCTAGAACAATTGCCAAATATAATCAGCATTAATATGGTTTTTTCTTATCAGGATTTGGATGAGGACATGCAAAAAGCTATAGATAGTGGCGCGATAGAAACAATAGAAAAAAATGAAAAAGCTGAAAATATAAAATATTACGGTAGTATTTTTAATAAAATTTAAAAAAGGTGAAAAATGATATTTTTAATCCCTTTGTTGATCATCGTAGGTGTTATTTTTGGAATAGACTATTTATATTTTAGTGATGAAAATAGTAAAATCGAAACACAAAAGGAAATCAAACAAGAAATGAATTCTAGTTTGAAAGATGAAAGAAGTAAGTATATAGAAGAGCTTTTTGATTCTAAAACAAAACAATAAAATGGATTATTTGTTATTTATCTTTACTTTTGCGAGTGTTTCTTTACTCCCAGGTTTATGCATGAACCTTGCTTTTTCTCTAGGCCTTTCTTTGGGTTATAAAAATGTTTTATGGATGATGATTGGGGAATTATTCGGCTTGGCTATTATTGTTATTTGCTGTGCTTTTGGTGCAAATTTTATTTCTCAACATGCCAATTTATTTAAAATTTTTAAAATATTTGGAGCCTTGTATCTTTTTTATGTGGCTTTTAATTTGATTAAATCTCATGCTAAAATTCATGAAACTAAAATCACCAAAAAGGCTAAATTTTCTCTAGTTTTTCAAGGTTTTATTACTTCGATTACAAATCCAAAAACTTGGATTTTTATTTTATCAATATTGCCTTCATTTTTAAGATTTCATACCAGTGTGCTGTTTTTAACTAGCATGATTTTATTGATCGAATTTTGTTCATTAAATTTATATGCTTTAGGTGGAAGTTTTTTTAAAATTTTTATGAATAAACATTTAAATAAATTAAATAAAATAAGTGCTTTGTGTATTATTATTTTAGCAATTGGCATTATGTTTGATTAAAGGCTAGGTTAAATTGCTTTTTGCTAAAATAAATAAAAAACTACTAGGAAAAATTGATGAAAAATACAATTACTGAAGCGTCTATTTATGAAGCACAAGGGCTTAAGGAAGAAGCTTTAGAAATTTATAAAAATATTTTAAAAAAGGATCCTAGTAATCAAAATGCTATTGATGCTGTTCGCAGACTTAGTGGATTTAGATCCAAACATAAAGATTTAAATGCTCAAATGCTTGATTTTTTTATTAATATGAAAAGCGATACTGAAATCAATGAATTTAAAAGATGGTTGGTAAAAATATGAATTTAGAAGATTTAGCAAAAAAAACAATCAGTGAAGTTAGTTCCATCATGGAAGAGCAAAGAAGACAAAGTGAAATTTTAAAGCAGCAAGAAGAAGACATCGTAAAAACTAATGAAAAAAATGAAGAACCTATTGTAGAAGAGATTTCTCAAGATTTGCAAGATGAAATTATTACGATAAAAGAGCAAGAAATTGAAATTCCAATGCAAAGCAAGGAGAGTGAAAATTTATCGTATGCTTTAGAGGAAAACTCTCATTTTGTTTCTCAAGAACCTCAAAGCTTTAATGAAGAGATATTTTTTAGCAATCTCAGAGAGCGAATTTTAGTTCTTTTTGAGGGCTTAAATAGTGTTAAAAAAGAGGATCTAGAATCAAGACTTAATCTCACAACTAATTTTTTAGAGTTTTTACTTGCAAATATCGAAGATCGACTTAAAAAATAACTCCGATTTAGCTTTTATTGCAAATTTCTTAAAACCTTACACCCAAAGAGCTTATTTAGTAGGCGGTAGCGTCAGAGATATGCTTTTGGGTTTAGAACTTTTTGATTATGATATCGAAATTTATGATATCGATGCAAAACAATTTGATGCTATTATGCAAAAATTAGGTGCAAAAGGTTTTGGTAAAAGTTTTTTTGTGTATAAATTTCGCAATTTTGATTTAGCACTCGCTAGAACAGAAAATAAAATATCCTATGGACATACAGGCTTTGAAGTAAAAATTTGCAATGATGAAAAACTAGGTGCAAAAAGACGAGATTTTACTATAAATGCTTTGATGATCAATATTTTTAGCGGAGATTTTTTAGATTTTTATAATGGCTTGCAAGATTTAAAAGATGGCATTTTAAGACACATTGATGAGCAAAGTTTTCAAGAAGATAGTTTGAGAATTTTAAGAGCTATTGTTTTTGCTTCAAGATTTGATTTTACAATAGCCAATGAAACTTTAAATTTAATGCGAAATATGGATATTAAAGATCTTAGTAAAGATAGAATTAATGCCGAGCTTTATAAATTTTTTAAAAGTTTAAAACTTGAAGTTGGATATAAATACTTACAAGAACTTCATTTGGAAAAAGAAATTTTTAACTTCGAGAGTGATTTTAAAAGCCTAGAATTTCAAAATTTGCTTAAAGAAGCTAGAAAGATCATTAAAGATGAGGCTTTATTTTTATATTTGTATCTTAATTTTTTTAAGTTAGATAAAGAAGTATTTTTTAAAAAAACTAAACTAAAAAAAGAATATTTTAAAAAAGCAAATCAAGCTTTTTATTTGAATGATGTAAATGATTTTGAATTAGCAAAGATCGCTTTTGATATGCCTTTAAAAGAATGGCTAGGGCTTTGGGATGAAAAAAGGGTAGAGCAGGCTAAAAAACTTAAACTTCATGAAAATAAATTTGAGAGTAAAATTGTCACGCAAGATCTTATAAATATTGGATTTTTTGGAAAAGCATTGGGTGAAAAACTTCAAGAATTAAAAGAAAATGAACTTAAAGAATATATCAAACTAAATAAAAACATTTAAAATAAAACGTTTTTTTAGAAATTTTTAAAATAATGATAAAAATTCATAGTAAAAACTTTATTATTTTATAGTTATTTTAATTATTTTTTTCGTGGCTTAAGTTTTTGAAATTTAAGAAAATATGTTTAAAATAAAACAAAAATTGAAAATATAGTTTTGGCTAATTGAACCAAAACTATTATATTTAATCCTCAATTCGAAATTTAAATGCGATAAGATTCCATAATCCAAGATCTTTTTTCAAGCTTTCGCAACCCTCAAACATATTTTCCATCTTTTTGACCTTGCATACATCCTAATTACTGATATCTGCATTAAATTCTTTACAACCATAAAACATCTAACTCATATTTGTAACCTTACTCACATCCCAAGTTTCTATACCACTAAAATCTTTACGCTTATTCCCTCTAAACAAATCTTTAAAACTTTTAATTTTACTCGTATCAAGATCGCCTAAATAAACATTTATATCTTTGATGAGTTTTTTTAATTCGGGTTTTGATTTTGGTGTGTATTTGCAATTTTCATTTAAAAATTTCGATTTATCTTCTGCTTTACTAAGATTAAGAAGTATATGGTAGCGGTTATACTCATCGTTATTTTTTGCATTTTTTTTATTACCGAATTTTTTTCCTAGATCATCAATAACTTGTTGTGGTATTATTGCACCTTGATCAAAAAGATTTAAAACCTTCTCTCTTTTAGCCCTTAATTCTGTTATTGATGCCTTTCTTAATTCTTCTATTGCATCTAAAAGTTGCATATCTAGATCTTGTATCATTTTTTTCCTTTGTTTGTAAATTTTAAATATTTTATCAAAAAAATAAAAAAATTAGATTGATTTTAAGATGAAAGAGTATTTATTATGAAAGTAAGAAATAAAGAGAATAATAAATTTCTCTTTATTAATAAGTTTTTGTTTTTAAATTAAACTTTTCGCTAATTCTTTGGCTCCTTTTAGATCTACTTTTCCAGAACCAAGCAGAGGAATTTTTTCTACTTTAAAATAGCGACTCGGTTTAAAGATGGCAGGCATGTTAGAATTTTTAATCGCTTCGCAAATTCCTTCAAAAAATTCATCATCACATTCAATAAGTAAAGCGATTTGCTCTCCTTTTTTTTCATCTTCTAAAGCTACGGCACAGAATTTAACCACATCAGTATTTATAAATTTAGCTATTTCTTCTTCTAAAGTTCCAAGAGAAATCATTTCACCACCGATTTTTGCAAAACGAGAATAGCGATCAACAATATACAAGAAGCCCTCTTCATCAAGATGCCCTTTATCGCCTGTATTGTACCATCTAATGCCATCAATTTCCTTAATCACTTCATCGGTTTTTTCTTTATTGTTAAGATAGCCCACCATAACTTGATGACCACCTATGAGTATGAGTCCGTCTTCATTTGTTTTAAGGTTTTCATAAGTATTTGGATCGACGATTCTAATCGCTGTTCCTGGTAAAGGCATGCCCACACTTCCTTCTTTGTTTGCACGATGTATGATCCAATAATTCGCATCAAAACGATTTGGAAGATTTACACTTGCTACAGGCGTGGTTTCAGTAGCTCCATATCCTTCGAAAATAGTTTTTTTAAATTTCATTTCAAAAGCACTTCTAACTTCATTTTTGAGTTTTTCAGCTCCTGATACTACAATTCTTAAACTTTCAAACATTAAAGCATCTAATTTTTTATTTCTTGCATAAATTCCTAAAAATGTAGATGTTCCACACATGATGGTTACATTGTTTTTAGCTATGGCTTTAGCTACACCTAGAGCATCGGTTGGATCTGCAAAAGTGACACTTTTAATCCCTTCAAGTAAAGGTAAAAATGTCGTAACGGTTAAGCCAAAAGCGTGAAAAGGTGGTAGGGATGAAAGTATAACATCGCTATTTCTTGTGCATAAAACATCAGAAATTTGAGCAATATTGCTTAAAATATTTCTATTATTAAGCATGATACCTTTTGGTGCGCCTTCGCTACCACTACTAAAAAGTATAGCCGCTATGGCGAGATTGTTTTTAGAAGGAGTGAATATAGCTTTTAAAATACAAGATGGTAAAATACTTACCATTAGCATTGTTCTTAAGATTTTAGCTTTTTGTTTTTTGAAATTATCCACAATATCTTCCATAAAAATCAGATGAATATTTTCATCAAAATTTAATTTTAAGCCTTTATTTTCTAATTTTTCCAAGAATTTTCTTGAGGTATAAATTTGTGAAATTTGTGCGTTTTCTACAGCAGCTTTTAAAGCCTTTTCTCCAGCTGTAAAATTAAGATTGACAACAACTTTTTGAGCAATTAACACTGAAAGATTGACTAAAGAACTTGCAAAGGATGCGGGAAGTAAAACACCCACGCATTCTTCTTTAGGTGCGTAGCTTCCTCTTTGAGTTTGGATATTTAATTTTTGAGTATTTTCTTTTATGAAAGCACTTAAAATCAAACTAAGACTAAGCATTTTTCTATAAGTGATCGCACCGGCTATAGTATCTATAATAGCTATATCGTTAAGATTTCTTTTTGCATTATCAATCCATAATCTAGCGATAGTATGCATAGCTTCACATTGAGATTTCCAAGCCATAAAAGAAAGCTCAAAAACCTTAGCCTTGACTTCATCTTTTTTTGAATGCAAAGACATTGCTTTACCAAAGGCTATAGCTACATTTCTTTTGCTTAAAGTTTTATTTCTAGCAGAAAATTCTTCATCACTCCTAGAAAAAGAGCTTCCCCAAAGTCCTCTTATATAAAAAGGTAGGATAATTCCATCATTTTCCTCTAAATTAGAACAAACGTGTTCAAATCCGGCTCTAAATTCGTTTAATTGCCCATGTCTTGACAATACACCTTCAGGAAATAAGCAAACAAGATTGCCATTTTTAATATATTCTGCGATGAGTTCTAAACTAGCTTTACTTCCTCCGCTTGAAACAGGGATTACACCAAATTTATCCAAAAAGAATTTAATATACCATTTAGAATAAATGCTTCTTTCCATTACAAAATAAACTTTTCTTGGTATAGCCATTTGCACAATGGCCCAATCTATAAAAGAGATATGATTGCCTAAAAGTAGGGCGCCTCCTTTTTCAGGGATATTTTCAAATCCTTCCACAAGCAAACGATATCTTCCTAAAAATGCAATATTTAAAAGAATTCTTATCAGAGAAAATGGGAGTTTATATATAACATAAAGTGCGCCTAAAAGTGAAACAAACATAATAAAATAAAAAAGATAAATCACATCAAGCTTTAAATTTGCAAATAAAGTAGCCAAAACAAGAAAGGCTAACATGGTTATATTTTGTATAAAATTATTTCCAGCTAAAATTTTTCCAAGCTCATTTTCTTTAGCGTGAAATTGTATAAGTGAATTTAAAGGTATGATAAACATTGCTCCACAAAAACCAAATAAAAAGAATAAAAAACTATAAGTGATCAAGCTTGTAAAATAGGGGATGCATAAAGTGATAGCAAAAACACCTATTGCACCTAAAGGAATGAGTCCTAATTCTATATAATTTTTAGAAAATTTTCCAGCCATTAAAGAACCTAAAATCACGCCTATACCAGAAAATCCTAAAGAAATTTGTACAAAAAAGGTATTATCGATTAAAAGTTCATTTTTGCTAAAAACAGGAAAAGTAACAAGATAAAGTTGAGAAATAGCCCAAAATATAGAAATTCCAACGATGCACAACCAAATGATTTTATTTTTAAAAATAAGCTTTAAATTTTTAATCAACAATTGGGCGCTAAGATATTCTTTTTTATTGAATTTCAATTCTTTATCTTCGGTTTTTAATTCCGGTAAGCGACAAGCTAGGTAAAATTCCACCAATGAAAAAAATATAAGTACAAATCCTAAAGGAGCTACTTGTTTTAAAACATCCGAAGGATCATTGCTACTTGTAGGCTGATAGAGATTTTCAAAACTCAATGAAAATACAGCCATTCCAGCTAAAATAGCAACTATGCTAACAGCATTAACCGCACCATTTCCCATAGCAAGAAAATCTTTTCCTACTAGTTCTTTTATAAAGCCGTATTTGCTAGGAGAATAAAGCGCTGCTTGAATTCCTAAAATAAACGTAAAAACAAAGGCAGTCCAAAAAGCTCCATTATAATAACAAGCACAAATAATAATGGTTAAAATCACACTAAAGCCAGCTGAAATTTTCATAATCCAGTTTTTAGGATATTTATCCGCTAAAAATCCCGAAGGGGAAAGCATTAATATAAAAGGGAGTAGTATAAGTGCATTAACAATGGCTGTTAATAAAAGTTGAGTATCTTCTTCATAAATTTTATAAATAGTATTTTGAATAATAATTTTATGCCCCAAATCAACAAAAGCATTGATAAAAGCTACAAGCAAAAAGGGTAGAATACCATTGATTTTCAAAAAAGATTTTTTTTGCATTTTTAATCCTTGATTGTTTTTACAAAAAATATTTTAACATATTTTTCAATACCATAATAAATTTATTATTTTTTAAAATGCACAATAGATTTATTAAAAAAGAATTGTTTATAGAAAATTAAATATAATTAAAATAATATTATTTTATTTTTTTTAATAATTATTTTTTATAAAAGAAGGTTTAATGCAGGATTTAGATGTATTTTATTAAATTAATATTTTACTTATATTTTAGGAGTAAATTTGCAAATTCCTATTTATTCTAAATTCAAAGTAAAACTAGAAAGCAAAGGTTTAGATAGTATAATAAGTGGTCAAATTGCTTGGTTTGTGTGTAGTATAGGTATTTTTATCATTCCCATGATATATTTTTATATCAGTAATAATTATGATCAATTCACTATTTTATTTATTATGCTATTTATTTTTATATTAAATATGCTTTATGGAAAAAATTTTTTGCATTATTATTACTTGTGATATTGGTATTTATATATATGAAATATTATGAATTTATTCATAATTTTAAAATTTTGTTTATGATTTTTATACCTATGATTCTTGTTTTTTAAAAGGCTTGGAGAATTTTAATAACTTTTTTATTCGGATATATTTTTTTAGTAACTATGGTATATATATTTGAGTTATTAGGAGGATTTTATAAATGAGATATTATGCAACGATTTATATCGATCCATTAGTGGAATGTTTTTTAGATTTTCAAAATCAATGCTACTGACAAAGAGAAGACTTTACCCACGCCTTTTTAGGGCTTACCAAAGGCAAAAGTCCTGATGGGTTAGATAAAATTATGGAAGTAAAAATTTTTTAAGAGAATTTAGCTTAGAATAGAGATTTTATTTTGAAATAAAAATTATTGCAAAATTTAGAAAACTAAGGAATTAAAATGGCATTTACTCAAAAATGTGAAGAATGTGGCGAAGATATAAATAAAACTGAAAGTTTATCGATATTTCAGTCTTTTTTAGAAGGCGGGATTATTGAGTGTAAAAAATGCAAAACGCGTTATAAGTCTAAATACAAAACTGCAGTTTTGGATGGAATGATACCTATATTCGCCATTGTTGTTATTGCAATTATGGTGGTAGATCTTTTGCTTTTTTTTGTTGGGGTTACATTAAAGGGTATGATAATACCGACTTTGGTGCTTTTTGTGCTTTATAATATTTTGGGGACTTATTTGATGCCATTAAAGAAAATTGATAAAAAAGATGAGCTGTTTTTTGACATTAAAGATGAATTTTAGCATTTTGATAATTTATAATCAGATTTTTTATATGTTTTAGAGCGATAGACATTTTACTATATAGTCACTTATGATTATAGTTTTTAGGTGGAAAAATATTATAAATTTAAATTTTATAAAATAAGGATTCTTTATGAAGTATTTTGTAACAATTTAATCCATCCTATGAATTGGAACATTCCCCACGCCTTCTTAGGGCTTACCAAAGGTAAAAGTCCTGATGAGCTGGATAAAACAGATGAAACATTAAAACAAGAATATCTTAAAAACAAAGAAATTAAATTAATAAAAAATATTAAGCAAATTAGTTATAATAAAACAATTTATCTATATTAGGAGTAAATTTGCAATTTCCTATTTATTCTAAATTCAAAGCAAAACTAGAAAGCAAAGGTTTAGATAGTGTAATAAGTGGTCAAATTGCTTGGTTTGTTTGTAGTTTGGTTATTGCTTTTATAGGCTGTGTTTTTATATTTTTTAAAACTATATATGAAAATGATGAAAATTTATTTTCAGCAATCTCGAATTTAAGTATATTAAAAATCTTTGTTCTTATCATATACTTTTGTATTCCTTTTAATTTATTATATATTTATAATGCTGTTCCTTTGGTTTTGTCCGTAGTGTTCATATCTTTGATAATTTATTTTTCTAGCTTAAGCTTATTTGTTATTAGTTTGTGCGGTATAGGAGTATTTTTCTTAATATCCATTTTTAAAACAAAGCTTATGTTTAGTGTTTTGTTATTTGTTATGAGTTATGTCTGCTCATCGTTTCTGCTTCAAGCGATTGCATTGTTTGGAGGATTTTATAAATGAAGTATTTTGTAATAATTTATATCCATCCAATGAATTTTACATCCCTCATGCATTCATCTCATACTCATCTAGATGAAAAGGATAAACAATGAAAGGTGTGATATTTAAAAAAAAGAACTAGACTTTTGGAAAAAATTTTACGAAAAACATGCAAAAGATGCTTTAAATTTTACAAAATACGATTCAGATAAAGAAGCTTGGCTAAAAGAGATGCACAAAACCATCACTTCTTACAAACAAGCTCCTAGTAATGGTATAGTATGGACTAAAGAAGAAAAAGAACTTTTTGAAAGTCTTTCTTTAAACGAACAAAGAAAAATGATAGTCAAAAAATCAGAATTAAAATCTGTTTTATTCCCTTATGTTAATGTAGATTATAAAGCTTATGAGTATTCTACAAGAAGTAAAGAAAGTGGAAAAGAAAGCTTTGAAAAAGCAAAAGCATTATTAAATAAAAATAAGGATAAAGTTTTTAGTAGGCTTGATAAAACAACAAGTGAAAATATACTGCATTTTTTTAGAATTGCTTATAAAAGTGGAAATTTAGAAGCAGGGGTGAATTTAGCTAAACTTTTATTTAAAAAAGCAAAATCAAGTGATTATGAGGGAGTATTTGATGATATTAGAGAAAGTGTAAAAATCACTAAAGATTTATTAAATCACAATATCCCAGAAAATGCTTATCATTATTATACACTTTATAAATGGAGTGATGATACAAGTCGTTTTTATCATAAAGAACTTACAAGTTCTATTTTAGGTTTAATCAGAGAAGAAGCAAAGGATTGCTACAACTATGCACTAGAATGTGTGGTGTGGGAAGCTATCGATGAAGAAGCACAAAGAAATGATAGAGATCTTTTAGGGGCTGAGCTTTACTTAGCGGCTGCTATTAAATATCAAAGTCCTATTGCCTTTTTTAAAGCAGCACAATTTTATGCTCCTTCAGGCTTAACTAGAGAAGTATTAGATTATGCTTTGATCCCTTATAATGCCTCTTTAAGGTGTGCCATTGCTTTAGGAAGCAAAGAAGCTTTGGAAACTCTAATTTCTAATTATAAAAATGGCTTAAGAATGATGAGAAAAAATCCTTTACAGGCACAACTTTTAACCACTCATCAAGAACAAAGAAAACTTATCAATGGGCTTGATCCTTATTTTGATGAGAGGTTTAAACCTGAATATATTATTGATTATGGTTCTCTGATTTCTTTGGGCTATGGTGGAACCATAGTTTATCCAGGCATTTCAAGATTGGTATCACAAGGAAGAATTAAAGATCCAAGAGATAGTGATGCTACTAAAGAGAGTATTAAAGAATATTATTTAACAGTATGGGAGATGTTGGTTTCTTTATTAGGACTTTTAAAATTCGTACCAATAGAAGAAGATGTTTTTTATTATATAGGTACCCAAATCTACTCCAAACTTATTTATGGTTATCCTTCCGCAAGGCCTTATGTCTTTCCTAAAGAAATACTGGATTTACCAATAGATTTTAGTAAAGGATTAGAAGGCTATGGTATAGATCCTAATAAAAATAATAATGAAAACACAGAGGATTAAAAATGCAAAGTATTAATTTAGATAGAAGAAAAGCTTTAAAGAATTTAAATCAAATAGCACTTTTAGGCTTTGGTGGATATATACTTCTAAAACAAAATTTTATGGATTTGTCTTTAACAAATGAAGTTTGTTATAATGATATAAAGTTAAGCTCTTTAGAGGATTTAAAAAGCTATATTAAGCTAGATATTAATTTAAATCAAATTTGCAAAGAAGCTTTTATTTATAAAGACTATGAACTTTTAAAAGAATATTTTTTAAATCCTAGCCTTTATTATAATAAAAATAAAAAATTATCCTTTAAAGAATTAAAACTTGAAAATAAAAGTTTATTTATCAAAGCTCCTAAAAGTTTTATAAAAGCCTTAGAAAACCTTATAAAA